>NZ_JARJLT010000195.1 GCF_029335315.1 Pseudomonas citronellolis | reverse complement strand
ATAGTGCGCACTGCCGCAGGCCTCCATCGCCACCAGGCAGGGCTCCAGTTGGCGAAAGAAGTCCAGCACCTGTGCCCGCTTGAGCTGCCGGCGGCACACCACTTGCTCGTGGCCGTCGACTCCATGCACCTGGAACACTTGTTTTGCCAGATCCAGACCAATGCGACTAATGTTCATCGTGACTCCCCCTCCGGGACTTGTGGCTGCACCATCAGTCTGGCGCTTGACGCCGTAGGAGGGAG
>NZ_JARJLT010000194.1 GCF_029335315.1 Pseudomonas citronellolis | reverse complement strand
TTACGAACGCTTAGCAAATCATCGCGCGGCTACGCCACGCCGGCGCGCTCAATCTGGAGTTATAGCGATGAGCCTCAACATCTTCTGGTTCCTTCCCACCCACGGTGACGGCCACTACCTTGGCACCGCCGAGGGTGCCCGCGCGGTCGACCACGGCTACCTGCAGCAGGTGGCCCAGGCCGCCGACCGCCTCGGTTTCGGCGGGGTGCTGATTCCCACCGGGCGTTCCTGCGAGGACTCCTGGCTGGTCGCCGCCTCGCTGATCCCGGTGACCCAGCGCCTGAAGTTCCTGGTCGCGCTGCGCCCGGGGATCATTTCGCCGACCGTGGCGGCGCGCCAGGCAGCGACCCTGGACCGCCTGTCCAACGGCCGCGCGCTGTTCAACCTGGTGACCGGCGGCGACCCGGACGAGTTGGCCGGCGACGGCCTGCACCTGAGCCATGAAGAGCGTTACGAGGCTTCCGTCGAGTTCACCCGCATCTGGCGCCGCGTGCTGGAAGGCGAGACCGTCGACTACGACGGCAAGCACCTGCAGGTGAAGGGCGCCAAGCTGCTCTACCCGCCGATCCAGCAACCGCGTCCGCCGCTGTACTTCGGCGGCTCCTCCGAAGCCGCCCAGGACCTCGCCGCCGAGCAGGTCGAGCTGTACCTGACCTGGGGCGAGCCGCCGGCCGCGGTGGCCGAGAAGATCGCCCAGGTCCGCGAGAAGGCCGCGAAGCAGGGTCGCAGCGTGCGCTTCGGCATCCGCCTGCACGTGATCGTCCGCGAGACCAACGCCGAGGCCTGGCAGGCCGCCGACCGCCTGATCAGCCACCTGGACCAGGACACCATCGACCGCGCCCAGGCTTCCCTGGCGCGCTTCGACTCGGTGGGCCAGCAACGCATGGCCGCCCTGCACGGCGGCAGCAAGGACAACCTGGAAGTGTCGCCGAACCTCTGGGCCGGGGTCGGCCTGGTGCGTGGCGGCGCCGGCACCGCGCTGGTCGGCGACGGTCCGACGGTGGCCGCGCGGGTCAAGGAATACGCGGAGCTTGGCATCGACACCTTCATCTTCTCCGGCTACCCGCACCTGGAAGAGTCCTACCGGGTCGCCGAACTGCTGTTCCCGCACCTGGATCTCGCCCGTCCGCAACAGCCCGAGGCGCGCGGCTACGTCAGCCCGTTCGGCGAGATGGTGGCCAACGACATCCTGCCCAAGCAGGCCGCGCAGAGTTGAAGGAAGGACAGGGCGAATGAAGCGGAACGCTTCATCCGCCGACGGCGGATAACGCTGGCGCGTTATTCGCCCTACGCAGAATCGGAGTATTGAAATGAGTGTGTCCAATCGGTTGGCCCAGCGCCTGGCGCCCTGGGCCCTGCCGGTCGCCCTGGTGGTGATCTGGCAGATCGCGGTGGAGGGCGGTTTCCTGTCCAGCCGCATCCTGCCGGCGCCCAGCGCGGTGTTCGAGGCCGGCTACCAGCTGGTGAAGAGCGGCGAGCTCTGGCAGCACCTGGCGATCAGCACCTGGCGCGCCGCCGTCGGCTTCGTCATCGGCGGCTCCATCGGCCTGGCGCTGGGCCTGGTCACCGGCCTGTCGAAATGGGGCGAGCGCTTCCTCGACAGCTCGGTGCAGATGATCCGCAACGTGCCGCACCTGGCGCTGATCCCGCTGGTGATCCTGTGGTTCGGCATCGACGAGTCGGCGAAGATCTTCCTGGTCGCCCTCGGCACCCTGTTCCCGATCTACCTGAACACCTACCACGGCATCCGCAACATCGATCCGGGGCTGCTGGAGATGGCGCGCAGCTACGGGCTGTCCGGCTTCGCGCTGTTCCGCCAGGTGATCCTGCCCGGCGCGCTGCCGTCGATCCTGGTCGGCGTGCGCTTCGCCCTGGGCTTCATGTGGCTGACCCTGATCGTCGCCGAGACCATTTCCGCCAGCGCCGGCATCGGCTACCTGGCGATGAACGCCCGGGAGTTCCTGCAGACCGACGTGGTGGTCCTGGCCATCCTGCTCTACGCCGTGCTCGGCAAGCTCGCCGACCTCGCCGCCCGCGGCCTGGAACGCGTCTGGCTGCGCTGGCACCCGGCCTATCAGACCAAGGGAGGTGCGGCATGAACGCGCTCAGCGCACCGCAACAACTCAAGCAGGGCATCCCCCTGGCGCTGAATGGCGTGGTCAAGCGCTTCGGCGAGCGCGAGGTGCTCAAGGGCATCGACCTGCGCATTCCCGCCGGCCAGTTCGTTGCCATCGTCGGCCGCAGCGGTTGCGGCAAGAGCACCCTGCTGCGCCTGCTGGCCGGCCTCGACGCCCCCAGCGAAGGCGAGCTGCTGGCCGGCGCCGCGCCGCTGGAGGAGGCTCGTGAAGGCACCCGCCTGATGTTCCAGGACGCCCGCCTGCTGCCGTGGAAGCGGGTGATCGACAACGTCGGCCTGGGCCTCAAGGGCGACTGGCGCAAGCAGGCCCTGGAAGCCCTGGAAGCGGTAGGCCTGGCCGACCGCGCCCAGGAGTGGCCGGCCAGCCTCTCCGGTGGCCAGAAACAGCGCGTGGCGCTGGCCCGCGCCCTGATCCACCGGCCGCGCCTGTTGCTGCTCGACGAGCCGCTGGGGGCGCTGGACGCGCTCACCCGCATCGAGATGCAGCGGCTGATCGAAGGCCTCTGGCAGCGCCATGGCTTCACCGTGCTGCTGGTCACCCACGACGTCAGCGAGGCGGTCGCCGTCGCCGACCGGGTGATCCTCATCGAGGAAGGCGAGATCGGCCTCGACCTCACGGTCGACCTGGCCCGCCCACGCTCCCGTGGCTCGGCGCGCCTGGCCGCGCTGGAGGCCGAGGTGCTCGACCGCGTGCTGGCGCTGCCGGGTCCGCCGCCGGAGCCCGAACCCGTATCCCCACTGCCCACGCAACTGCGCTGGGCGCTCTGATCCACCGTTCATCCCCGTTACGCCAATTCCCCCTAGGAGAAACGCCATGACCATCAAAGCCATCAACGTCCGCAACCAGTTCAAAGGCACCGTGAAGGAAATCATCGAAGGCCCGGTACTGTCGGAAATCGACGTACAGACCGCCGCCGGCGTGGTCACCTCGGTCATCACCACCCGCTCGGTGAAAGAGCTGGAACTGGCGGTGGGCAGCGAAGTGATCGCCTTCGTGAAGTCCACCGAGGTTTCCATCGCCAAGCTGTGAGGCGAGGAGGGCGCCTCCACACGGGGGTGCCTCGCGTGCAAAGAAAAGGCGGACGTCCTTGCCGGGATGCCCGCCTTTTTGCGTTGCCGCGCGCCTTACATCAGCGCCTGGCGCCGCGCGGCCATGTGCCTGAGGTAGTCGATCAACTGCTCCAGCTCGCCGTCGGAGAGGGTCTCCGGGCTGAAGCCGGGCATCTTCGCCTGCGGCCAGCGTCGCAGGTTCTGCGGGTCGCGGATGTAGGCGGGGAGGAAGTCCCGGGCGAAGTATTCGGTGGGGCTGTAGGGCTGGTTCAGGTCCGGGCCGAACTGCGCGTCGCCGGCGCCGTTGAGGCGGTGGCAGGCCAGGCAGTGCTTCTGGAACAGGGCGAAGCCGGCCTGCACGTCGGGGTTGGCGTCCTTGGCCGGGAGCAGGGCGGGGAAGCGGATTTCCACCGAGTCCAGCACGCGCAGGGTGCTGACCTGGAACGGCCACTGCTCGGGGCCGATGGCCGAGGCCTGGGGGTCGCTCCAGACCAGGTAGAACGGCCCGGCCGAGGGCTTGCCGTCGGCCAGCGGCGGCCAGGGCTTCTTCTCGTCCTCGATGGCCAGCCAGGCGCGCGCACCGTCCTTCTGCAGCAGCGGCGCGGCCGGCAGCTCGGCGGCGAAACCGTCCAGCGCCACCGCCTGCACATGGTCGCGGCCGTCGACGCCTTCCAGCAGCGCCGCCAGGGGCACGGCCTTGTAGTGCATGTCGAGCTTGTAGGAGACGTCGTCCTTGATCTCTATCTGTCGCGCCTGCGGGTTGGCGAGCAGTTCGGCGCTGCTGAGGGTGCGCTTGCCGGAGGGCAGCTCCAGGGTCAGTTCGGCGGCGAACGCGGCTGGGCACAGCAGGATCAGCAGCGACAGGATGAGGCGCATGAAAGGGGCTCCGGCGGGTGGCTGCCGAAACATAGCAGAGGAAGTGGGCGAGCGGCACTGCCGCCTGCGCCGCGAGGGCCGCGGCCGCACAAGGCGGCGCCGGCTTCGCGGCGGCAGGCGGACGATTGGCTAGCCGACCAGGCGACTGAGATTGGGGATGATGAGAACCACTGTGGTGACGAAGACGATCAGGCTTGCCTGCCGCCATTTCTTCGGTTGTTGATCCATCATGATGGCCTTCCGCCTTTCTTGTTGTTGGCCCGCCCCCGTTGCGCTCTTACGGCCCGGCGTCGGGTGGTCGCGACCTTGGCTTTGCATACCGGCCGCCCCGGCAAGACCCGGCAACGGCGTTCCATAGGCACTGCGAAATTTCAGTCTAAGCCCCGGCTGGCGCGGGCTTAGACGATCTGGCAGCAAATCCTATGGTTCCAGGCATATTCCATCTATATGACAGGGCGGTGACGGCTCTGGCTCGCGCCTCGACCGTTCATCCGGCGCCGCGCGGCGGCGCTTGCCAGAGCGCTCGCGATGCCCGCCGCCGGTCGCCCGGGCTGAGCGCGGCGGTCAATGCGCCTGAGCGATCCGGTCATTGCCGGCCGCCGCCGCGCGGTTAAGGTAAGCCCACACGCTGCCTGCGTGACCTACGCCAAGCGAGCATTCCACGAGAGAACGCCATGACCGAAGCATTGATTTACGACGCGGTGCGCACGCCCCGCGGCAAGGGCAAGAAGGACGGCGCGCTGCACAGCGTCAAGCCGGTCAACCTGATGGCCGGCCTGCTGCGCGAGGTGCAGCGGCGCAACCAGCTGGACACCACGCAGGTCGACGACATCGTCCTCGGCTGCGTGACCCCGGTGGGCGACCAGGGCGCCGACATCGCCAAGACCGCCGCGCTGGTGGCGGACTGGGACGAGCAGGTCGCCGGCGTGCAGATCAACCGCTTCTGCGCCTCGGGCCTGGAGGCGGTCAACCTGGGCGCCATGAAGGTGCGCTCGGGCTTCGAGGACCTGGTGCTGGTCGGTGGCGTCGAATCCATGTCGCGCGTGCCCATGGGCTCCGACGGCGGCGCCTGGGCGCTGGACCCGGAAACCAACCTGCACACCAGCTTCGTGCCGCAGGGCATCGGCGCCGACCTGATCGCCACCCTGGAGGGTTTCAGCCGCGCCGATGTCGACGCCTTCGCCCTGCGCTCCCAGCAGAAGGCCGCCAAGGCCCGCGCCGAGGGGCTGTTCGCCCGCTCGCTGGTGCCGGTCAGCGACCAGAACGGGGTGATCCTGCTCGACCATGACGAATTCATCCGTGCGGATTCCACCCTGGAAGGCCTCGGCGCGCTCAAGCCGAGCTTCGAGATGATGGGGCAGATGGGCTTCGACGCCAGCGCCTTGCGCAAGTACAGCCATGTCGAGCGCATCGAGCACGTGCACACCCCGGGCAACAGCTCGGGCATCGTCGACGGCGCCGCCGCCATGCTCATCGGCTCCGAAGCCAAGGGCCGCGAGCTGGGCCTGAAGCCGCGCGCGCGGATCGTCGCCACCGCGGTCACCAGCACCGACCCGACCATCATGCTCACCGGCCCCGCGCCGGCCACCCGCAAGGCCCTGGCCAAGGCCGGCCTGCGCGTCGACGAGATCGACCTGTTCGAGGTCAACGAAGCCTTCGCCTCGGTGGTGATGAAGTTCATGAAGGACATGGGCGTGGCCGAGAGCAAGGTCAACGTCAACGGCGGCTCCATCGCCATGGGCCACCCGCTCGGCGCCACCGGCTGCATGATCCTCGGCACCCTGCTCGACGAACTGGAGCGGCGCAACCTGCGCTACGGCCTGGCCACCCTCTGCGTGGGCGGCGGCATGGGCATCGCCACCATCATTGAAAGAATCTGAGCCGGGGCAGGGGCTGCGCCGGCTGGGTTCCCGCGCTCGCGGGAATGACGGGAGAGGTTCCGTGCTCCCCATCGTCATCCCCGCGAATGCGGGGAACCAGAAACCAGCGCCCCTGCGCCAGCCGTCGAAAAGGATTGAAGAAATGACCGAAGCCATCCGTTACGAGAAGGGTGAGGACAACATAGTCCTCCTGACCATGGACATGCCCGGCCAGAGCGCCAACACCATGAACGGCGCCTACCGCGAGGCGATGGGCGCCACCATCGCCCGCCTGGAGGCCGAGAAGGATTCCATCGCCGGCGTGATCATCACCTCGGCGAAGAAGACCTTCTTCGCCGGCGGCGACCTCAACGAGCTGATCAAGGTCGAGAAGGCCGACGCCGCGCAGTTCTACCACGGCGTGCTCGAGCTCAAGGGCCAGCTGCGCCGCCTGGAGACCCTCGGCAAGCCGGTGGTGGCCGCCATCAACGGCGCCGCCCTGGGCGGTGGCTGGGAAATCTGCCTGGCCTGCCAGCAGCGCATCGCCCTGGACGAAAGCCACGTGCAACTGGGCCTGCCGGAAGTCACCCTGGGCCTGCTGCCCGGCGGCGGCGGGGTGGTGCGCATGGTGCGCCTGCTCGGCCTGGAAAAGGCCCTGCCGTACCTCGCCGAAGGCAAGAAGGTGCGCCCGGAGCAGGCGCTCAAGGCCGGGCTGATCCACCAGCTCGCCGCCAGCCGCGAAGACATGCTGGCCAAGGCCCGCGAGTGGATCGCCGCCAACCCCAACGCCAAGCAACCCTGGGACACCGCGGGCTACAAGATTCCCGGCGGTACCCCGTCGAGCCCGAACGTGGCGCAGATGCTCGCCATCGCCCCTTCGGTGCTGCGCGACAAGACCAAGGGCTGCTTCCCGGCGCCGGAGAAGATCATGTGCGCCGCTGTCGAGGGCGCCCAGGTCGACTTCGACACCGCGCAGCTGATCGAGGCGCGCTACTTCACCGAGCTGACCACCGGCCAGGTGGCGAAGAACATGATCGGCACCTTCTGGTTCCAGCTCAACGAGATCAACGCCGGCAAGTCGCGTCCGCAGGGCTACCCGCAGGCGGCGACGAAGAAGGTCGGCGTGCTCGGCGCCGGCATGATGGGCGCGGGGATCGCCTACGTGTCGGCCGCCGCCGGCATCGAGGTGGTGCTCAAGGACGTCTCCATCGAGGCCGCGGAGAAGGGCAAGGCCTACTCGGCCGCGTTGCTGGAGAAGAAAGTCGGCAAGGGCCAGATGACTGCCGAGAAGCGCGACGCCTTCCTCGCGCGGATCAAGCCGAGCGCCAGTGACGCCGACTTCGAAGGCTGCGACCTGATCATCGAGGCGGTGTTCGAGGACCGCGCGCTGAAGGGCAAGGTCACCGCCGCCGCCGAGGCCGCCGCGCTGCCCGAGGCGGTGATCGCCTCGAACACCTCGACCCTGCCGATCACCGGCCTGGCCCAGGCCGTGGCGCAGCCGCGGAAGTTCATCGGCCTGCACTTCTTCAGCCCGGTGGACAAGATGCCGCTGGTGGAGATCATCCGCGGCGAGCAGACCGACGACGCGACCCTGGCCCGTGCCTTCGACTACGTCCTGCAGATCAAGAAGACCCCGATCGTGGTCAACGACAGCCGCGGTTTCTTCACCTCGCGGGTGTTCGGCACCTTCACCAACGAAGGCCTGGCCATGCTTGGCGAGGGCGTGCCAGCGGCGATGATCGAGAACCAGGCGCGCCAGGCCGGTATGCCGGTGGGCCCGCTGGCGATCAGCGACGAGGTTTCCCTGAGCCTGATGAGCCACATCCGCGAGCAGACCCGCAAGGACCTGCAGGCCGAGGGCAAGGCGCTGCCGCAGCACCCGGCGTTCGCCGTGGTCGACCTGATGCTCAACGAGTACAAGCGTCCGGGCAAGGCGGCCGGCGGTGGCTTCTACGAGTACCCGGCGAATGGCAAGAAGCATCTCTGGGCGGGGCTCAAACAGCATTTCGAGAAGGCCGACGGGATGATCCCGGCCGAAGACGTGCGCGACCGCATCCTCTTCGTCCAGGCCATCGAGACGGTGCGCTGCGTGGAGGAGGGCGTGCTGAAATCGGTCGCCGACGCCAACATCGGCTCGATCTTTGGCATCGGCTTCGCCGCCTGGAGCGGCGGCGCGCTGCAGTTCATCAACCAGTACGGCCTGCAGGACTTCATCGCCCGCGCGCAGTACCTGGCCGAGCAGTACGGCGAACGCTTCGAACCGCCGGCGCTGTTGCTGGACAAGGCGTTGCGCAACGAGATTTTCTGAATGGGTTTGGTGTAGGAGCGAGGGGGACGCCTAGTTCTTGCTCGCGAACGGGAGTCTGCCGGAGAGCGCGGTGCCTGGGATCGGCTCCGCTCCCTCTCCCCAGCCCTCTCCCTGAAGGGAGGGGGCTGGGGAG
>NZ_JARJLT010000193.1 GCF_029335315.1 Pseudomonas citronellolis | reverse complement strand
GCCGGCGACGTATCAGGCGCCGTGGCACTTCTTGAACTTGCTACCGCTGCCGCAAGGGCAGGGATCGTTGCGGCCAACGTCCTTCAGCGGGTTGCGCGCCGGTTCCTGGTGGCCGTGGTTGCAGTGCGGACCGTGGACGTGGTGCGGATGGTGGTGGTCATGATCATGGTCGTGATCGCAGTCGGGACCATGTACATGGGGTTCCTGGCTCATGTCGAAGCTCACTCGGGGATGAAATCGCCGGGGATTATCTCGCCATTGCGCGCGATATGCACGGTGTGGCCGAACAGCAGCCCGGTCTTCACTTCGCCTTCGAGGCTGTAGCGGATCGGCTTGTCCGGGTCTTCCAGCAGCTTGACGATGTATTTCATGTGCCGCCACAGGTTGGTCTGCACCGGCACTTCGAAGTACTGCCGGCCATTGGCGGGCACGGTGAACCAGACGCTGGACTCGCCTTCGGCGAGGTCGACGTCGTTGAGCTTGACCTTGTAGGCCAGGCCGCGCACCGGCAGGCTGAAGTCGTTCGGGTTGTCGATGCGGAAGTGCAGCTTGAATTGCTGCTCGAGCAGGCGGGCCTTGACCACGTCCACTTTCACCAGCTTCACGTCGGGGCTCTCGAAACTACCGGTCATCCAGCTGCAGCCGGAGAGGAGCGTGAGTGCCCAGACTAGGCTGATAATTCTTATCATTTGCGCCTGATAATTCATGTCAATCCCCCAAGACGCCCAGTGTACCAAGCGGCTGCTTGGCCGCAAGTTGTTGTTACGTTAAAAGAAGTTGTCCCATACTGGGCCGACCATCGGCAGACAGGCGAATACAGGAGTTTGAAGGATGAGCCGTTATGAAATCGTCTTTTCCGGTCAGACGCTTCCGGGCGCCGATCCGGAAGCGGTCAAGGCCAATCTGGCGAAGCTCTTCCAGGCCGACGCGCAACGCATCGCCCTGTTGTTTTCCGGACGTCGCCTGGTGCTGAAGAACAACCTCGACGAGGCCGCCGCCGAGAAGTACCGCGGCGCCCTGGAGCGCGCCGGCGCACGCATCGAGGTGGTGGACATGGACGCCGGCGTCGAGGAAATCGAGCTGGCGCCGCCGCCCGCCGCCGCCGCGCCGGAAGCCGCCACCGCGCCCCAGGGGCGGCTCAAGGTCGCCCCGCGCGATGAGTACATGGCGGCCTTCGCCGATGTCGACGCCCCGGATTTCGGCCTGGCTCCGGTCGGCGCCGACCTGCAGGACGCCAGGGGCGAGGTGCGCGCGCCCGCGGTGGACCTCAGCCAGTTCAGCCTCGCCCCGGTGGGCAGCGACATGGGCCAGGCCAAGCCCGAAGCGGCCGCCCCGGCGCCGGACACCAGCCACCTGAAACTGGCGGAGTGAGCGGGCTCAGCCGTTCTGCTGGGGATCGTCCTGGTAGACGAACTTGGGCATTTCCCAGTGGAAACGGATCGCCAGCAGGCGGAACAGGAAGCCGGCGAACAGGGTGATCAGCATGGCCTGCTCGTTGGGCAGTTCCAGCTGGATGCAGATCAGGTAGCACCAGGCGCTGGCGAAGGACACGCTGGCGTAGAGCTCGCGGCGGAAGATCAGCGGCACGTCGTTGCAGAAGATATCGCGCAGGATGCCGCCGAATACCCCGGTGATGACCCCGCTGACCGCAGCGATCAGCAGGCTGTGGCCCATCTCCAGGCCGACCCGGCAGCCGATCAGGGTGAAGGCCACCAGGCCGATGGCGTCGAGCACCAGGAACAGCGAGCGCAGGTGGCGCATCAGCGGCGCGATGAACACCGTGACCAGCGCCGCGCCGGCAGTCAGCGCCAGGTACTCGGGATGGCGCACCCAGGTAAGCGGGTAGTGCCCCAGCAGCATGTCGCGCATCGAACCGCCGCCCAGCGCCGTGACGCAGGCCACCAGCACCACGCCGAACAGGTCCATGCTGCGGCGCCCGGCGGACAGCGCGCCGGTCATGGCTTCGGCGATGATGGCGATGATGTAGAGGACGGTCAGCAGCATGGGGAGTGGGGCCCGTGGAAAAAGCGCGCATTCTAGCGGACGGCTGGGCTGCACCCAATGGGTGCGCGTGGTGTTTCCCTTTGCTCGTACGCCCTATGCGCCTTTCAGTTGATCCACGGCCCGCAGCACTTCTTCAGCTTGCCGCCGGCGCCGCACGGGCAGGGGTCGTTGCGACCGAGCTTGAGCGGCACCGTCGGGTCGAGGAAGTACCAGCGGCCTTCGCGCTGGACGAAGCCTGAGCATTCGCGGTGGTTGTGCTCGCCGTTGGCGTCGTGCCAGCGCGCGGTGAAGGTCACCCGCGCGTGTTCCGGCGTGCCGCCGAGCACCTCGTGACTCTCCACTTCCAGGCCCAGCCAGGTGCTGCCCAGGCTCCAGGCGCGGATCGCCTCCAGGTCCAGGCCGGCCTGCTGGGCCGGCAGCGTGGTGTCGCGCAGGTAGTCCACCAGGCCCAGGGTGTAGGCGCTGTAGCGCGAGCGCATCAGCGCCTCGGCGGTGGGCGCGGCCTGGCCGGCGTGCAGGCGGCCGCAGCATTCGGCCAGGGGCCGGCCGCTGGCGCAGGGGCAACAGGGCTCGCTCATGGTCACCACCAGTACTTGCCGAAGTTTTCCGGGTTGGCCCAGAACTTGGCGTTGAGCCAGTCCGGGACCTGCTTGTATTCCCGCAGATCATAGGTGAACAGCGTGAGCGTCTGCTCGTCACGCTGGAAGCGTTCGCTGGCCTGCATGCCCAGGGCATAGAAATCGGTCTCGGCGATGCCGGCGACGGCCAGGTCGACCAGCACGGCGACCCGGCTGCTGTTGAGGTTGCGGATGCCGCCGACCAATTGCAGTGCCGTGCGTCGCTCCAGATGCTCCAGGCAGTCGGCCAGCAAGGCCAAATCGTAGCGTTGCGCGGCCAGTTCGGCCGGCAGCGTGGCGGCCGGAGCGCCGGCCACCTGGCAATCGGGATGCGCCGCGCGGAACGCTTCCACGGCGGGAATGGCGCTCGCGCCCACCAACAGCAGGCGTTGCGGGGCGTAGCGGTCGAGCAGGGCGGCCAGGGCCTGCTGAGGTGTGCGATCGGAAATCATCGGGCTCTTCGGAATCGGTCGGACGAATGCCCGAAGACTAGCCTGTGAACCCCTTCATGGCCTAGTGCTGGCGCATTCCTGCATCGGCGTCTTTACTCGGTAATTGTCGGTTCAGACCCATCTCAGAGGAGAGACTGATATATGAGCATCAAAAGGACCGCTTTACCCCTGCTGCTGGTAAGCACCCTGCTTACCGGTTGCGCAGGGTTGCAGAAGTCCGACTGGCCGACCTGCGCTCTGGTCGGTGGCGTAGGTGGCGCCGGCCTTGGCTCCATCGAAAACAGCACCTGGGCGGGCTGGGGCGCGCTGATCGGCGGCGTGCTCGGTGCGTCCTACTGCTGGGTGCATGGTGAAGGCGAGAAAGTGGTCGAGGCCCCGCCGCCTGCGCCGGCTCCCGAACCGGCTCCGGCTCCGTTGCCGAAGGAAGAGACCATTGTCGTCAGGGACCTGCACTTCGCCTTCGACTCGTCGAAGATCGACAGCCGTGACAAAGACAAGCTCGACACCATCGCTACCCGCCTGAAAGGCGAAGCGTCCACCACCACCCTGGATATCTCTGGTCATACCGACAGCGTGGGCAGCGATGCCTACAACCAGAAACTGTCCGAGCGCCGCGCCCACGCGGTGGCCAACTACCTGGTCGATGCCGGCGTTCCCGCCAGCAGCATCAAGTCGGTGGAAGGCTACGGCGAGAGCAAACCGGTCGCCGATAACAAGACCAAGGAAGGCCGCGCCGATAACCGTCGCGTGGAAATCCTGATCAAGCGCCAGTGATGCAGGGCGTGCTTTGAGTCGAAGGGGGCCGTTTGGCCCCCTTCGTCTTTATGCACCTATGGAATCGTCATCGCCTCCGGGGTATGGTGCCCGGCACAAGAAAACGGGGAGCGTTGTCATGAAGGCTTTCGTGGGGCTGGGCAAGGTCGTTGCCCTGTTGTTCTGGCTGGCGGTGCTGGCCAATCTGTTGCATCCCTTCGCCCATCCGTTCGCGACCCTGCTGCAGGTCGCCGGGGGCCTTGTCCTGCTGATCCATATCGTCGAACTGCTGGTGCTTGGCGCGCGCCTGCGCGGCCGCCCGCATCCGGGGCTGGACCGTGTCCAGGTCCTGCTGTTCGGCATCTTCCATTTCCTCTCGCTGCCGGCTCGGGTCGAGGAGGGCGGCCATGCGTAAGCTGCTGCTGGGCCTGATGCTGCTGGCGCCGATCGAGGCCGCCAGCGCCGCTTCCGTGCAGGTGGAAGCCAATACCGTGTTGCGCCTGCCGGTGAAGGGCGAGTCGCTGAACCTTGCGCGCATCAGCGTCGCCGAAGGCGGCGCGCTGCTGATCCCGTCGCGGGTCAAGGTGCTGCACATCGAGGAACTCGACCTGCAGAAGAACGCCCGCATCGGCGTGTTCCCCGGCGAACAGCCGCTGCGCATCGAGGTGGTCCACGGCACGCTGGCCGACGGCAGCGTGATCGCCGCCCAGGGCGCTTCCGGCAGCTTCCGTCATCCGGCCAGCCCGGGCCGTAACCTGACCCTGCGCCTGCAGGACGTGCAGGTGGCCAACCTGCTGGTCGACGTGCGCGGTGGCGTTGGCGCGCCGGGCTACGACGGCCTCGACGGCGCCGAAGGGCGTCGCGGCGGTTGCCTGTGGGGCGGTGCAGAGCAGGGCGGCGACGGCCAGGACGCCGGCGATGGCCAGACCGGCGGGGCCGGTGGCGTGGTGCGCCTGGAGGTGCCCCAGCAATTCGCCGTGGAACGGGTCAAGGTGCGCCTGGAAGGCGGCGCCGGCGGCGCGCCGGGCAAGCCCGGCAAGGCCGGTGCGCGCAGCGGCGACAAGGGCTGCCTGCTCTACACGGTGGATGGCGGCGGCGCAGGCCGCCAAGGTCGCGACGGGCGTTCCGGCCCGAGCGGCGATCAGGGCCGATTGGACGTAGTACGTTTTTAAGTGAAGATGGCGCGGGCTCGGCCCGCGCCAGTGTTTACCAGTGCGGGCGCGCGGCGACGATGGCCACCAGCGCCAGGCCGAGCAGCAGGTTGCCGCCCACGGTGCGGCGGATGCGCCCTAGCACGGCGCCGCCGGCCGGCCAGTCGGCGGCTTCGATCGCCCGGCGCAGCTCCGGCAACTGCAGCGCCTGCACCCGCAGGAACAGCGCCAGCATGGCCACGTACAGGCCCATCATCACCTGCACGTAGCGCGGCGCCCCGGCCACGCCGTTGAAGCTCAGCTGCAACATGCCGATACCAGTTACCGGCAGCACCAGCACCGCCACCCAGACCCAGACGAAGAAGCGCCGGAACACCTCGCTCCACAATTTCAGCCGGGCCGGCGGCTCCAGCGCGGTGACGGCCGCCGGACGGAGGATCATCCAGGCGAAGAACATGCCCCCGACCCAGACCAGGGCGGCCAGGACATGCAGGGCGTAGACGGGGGCAAAGGCGGTCATTCGGCGATCTCCGCTGGCGGTTGAAAATAAGCGCGCTATCATAGCCGGCCAATCGAACCACTGAAAATTTATCCAGCATCGGGATGTGTCCCGCATGCCCGGGAACCTCATGCTCAGCACCGAACTCAAGGCCACCATCCAGGGCGCCTACTCGCGTTTCCTGGAAGCCAAGGAACTCAAGCCGCGCTATGGCCAGCGCCTGATGATCGCCGAAGTGGCCAAGGTCCTCGGCACCATCCAGAGCGACGATGAAGGTCATCGCGTCGGCGAGGCCGCGGTGGTCGCCGTCGAAGCCGGCACCGGCACCGGCAAGACCGTGGCCTACAGCCTGGCCGCCATCGCCTGCGCCAAGGCCTCCGGCAAGCGCCTGGTGATCGCCACCGCGACCGTGGCGCTGCAGGAGCAGATCGTCCACAAGGACCTGCCCGACCTGCTGCGCAACAGCGGCCTGAGCTTCAGCTTCGCCCTGGCCAAGGGCCGCGGCCGCTACCTGTGCCTGTCCAAGCTCGACCACCTGCTGCAGGAAGGCCAGGCGCAGAGCGCCACCGCCCAGTTGTTCGAGGAAGAGGGCTTCCGCATCGACGTCGACGAGAGCAGCGGCAAGCTGTTCAACCAGATGATCGAGCGCCTGGCCGGCAACCGTTGGGACGGCGACCGCGACTCCTGGCCGGAGGCCATCGAGGACGCCCACTGGGCGCAGCTGACCACCGACCACAGCCAGTGCACCAACCGCCACTGCCCGAACTTCCAGCAGTGCGCCTTCTACAAGGCGCGCGAGGGCATGACCAAGGTCGACGTCATCGTCACCAACCACGACCTGGTGCTGGCCGACCTGGCCCTGGGCGGCGGCGCCATCCTGCCCGACCCGCGCGAAACCCTCTACGTGTTCGACGAAGGCCACCACCTGCCGGACAAGGCCATCGGCCACTTCGCCCACTTCACCCGCCTGCGCGCCACCGCCGACTGGCTGGCGCAGGTGGAGAAGAACCTGACCAAGCTGCTGGCGCAGAACCCGCTGCCCGGCGACCTCGGCCGGCTGGTCGAGCAGGTGCCGGAGCTGGCCCGCGAGCTGCGCACGCACCAGCAGTTCATGTTCACCGCCTGCGAGGAGATCGGCGATTTCCGCGCCGGCGAGGACATGGAAGGCCGCGAGCGCCCGCGTCATCGCTTCGAGGGCGGGGTGATCCCCGAGCACATCCGCGACATGGGCATCGAGCTGAAGAAGGGTTTCTCCAAGCTCACCGACCTCTTCACCCGCCTCACCGAACTGCTCAAGCAGGCCATGGACGGCGAAGGCACCGCCGGCATCGCCAGCTACCAGGCCGAGGAGTGGTACCCGCTGTTCGGCAGCCTGCTGTCCCGCGCCCAGGGCAACTGGGAGCTGTGGACCGCGTTCACCTGCGAGGACCCGGAAGACAGCCCGCCGATGGCGCGCTGGCTGACCCTGGCCGAAAGCGGCAGCTACTACGACATCGAGGCCAACGCCAGCCCGATCCTCGCCGCCGAGACCCTGCGCCGCAACCTGTGGAACGTCGCCTACGGCGTGCTGGTGACCTCCGCCACCCTGACCGCGCTGGGCACCTTCGACCGCTACCGCATGCGCGCCGGCCTGCCGCGCGCGGCGGTCACCGCCGTGGTGCCGAGCCCCTTCCACCACGCCGAGGCCGGCGTGCTGCGGGTGCCGGACCTGAAGGCCGACCCGCGCGACGCCGCCGCCCACACCGCGGCCATCGTCCGCGAGCTGCCGGCGATGGTCGAGGGCGCGCGCGGCACGCTGGTGCTGTTCGCCTCGCGCAAGCAGATGCAGGAAGTCTTCGATGGCCTGGAGCGTGACTGGCGCAAGCGCGTGCTGATCCAGGGCAACCTGTCCAAGCAGGAGACCCTGAACAAGCACAAGGCGCGCGTCGACGACGGCGAGGACAGCGTGCTCTTCGGCCTCGCCAGCTTCGCCGAGGGCGTCGACCTGCCGGGCGCCTACTGCGAGCACGTGGTGATCGCCAAGATTCCCTTCGCGGTGCCGGACGACCCGGTGGAAGCGGCGTTGTCCGAGTGGATCGAGGCGCGCGGCGGCAACCCCTTCATGGAGATCGCCGTGCCCGACGCCTCGCTGCGCCTGGTGCAGGCCTGCGGGCGCCTGCTGCGCACCGAGCAGGATCGCGGCACCATCACCCTGCTGGACCGCCGGGTGGTGACGCAGCGCTATGGCAAGGCCATCCTCAATGCGTTGCCGCCGTTCCGCCGCGAGATCGCCTGAGCCCCGGCGCCCGGACAACAGGGAGGCGGCGCTGCGCCGCTTCCGCGAGCAAACCACGGCGGCGCCCGGCGCCGCCCCAAGGACAAGGTTGCATGCGTTCATTCCGTTGGCATCTGCCCCTGCTGTTCAGCCTGAGCCTCATCGGCGCGCCCGCCTGGGCCGCGCCGAGCGACGACACCCTGTTCAACTTCGTCAAGCCGATGGCCGTGGTGCATGTCGGCCTGCAGGACGCCGACCTGCCCAGCGCCACCGCCGAAGCCACCCATGAGGGCGAGATCCTGCGCCGGGTGAACTTCCACCCGGCGGCGCGCCCGAGCCTGCGCCTGACCCCGGCCGCCGGCAGCTGGGACTGGTCCCAGGCCGACGCCGTCAGCCTGCGCCTCCAGAACGCCATGGACTGGGCGCTGACCCTGGAAGTGGAGATCGAGAGCCTCGACGGCCAGCCCGGCCTGCACGCCAGTATCGCGCTGCCGGCGGGCCCGGCGCAGACCCTGCTGATCCCGCTGCGGGCCACCGCGCCGCAGCTGTTCGGCATGCGCGCCGGGGTGCCGATGCCGGCCACCCTGGACGGCCAGCGCCTGCTCATCGCCCCGGTGGTGACCGGCGAACTGAACCGCAGCAAGGTCGGTGCGGTGCGTATCTACCTGGATAGCCCCAAGGCGGCCCAGGACATCCTGGTCGGCCGCTTCGGCACCCGCGCCGGCGGCGACGAGCTGCGCAAGGCCTACAGCGGCATCATCGACGCCTATGGCCAGTCCACCCGCAGCGACTGGCCGGAGAAGGTGAAGAGCGTCGAGCAACTGGCCAACGCCTGGAAGGCCGAGGGCGAGCAACTGAAGAAATGGCAGGCCCAGGCGCAGCCCACCGATACCTTCGGTGGCCTGATGGAAGGCCCGGACTTCGACGCCACCGGCTTCTTCCGCACCGAGAAGCGCAACGGTCGCTGGTGGCTGGTGACCCCGGACGGGCACCCGTACTGGTCGCTGGGCGTCAACACGGTGAACAGCGAAAGCAGCCAGACCTACGTCGAGGGCCGCGAATACATGTTCGCCGAGCTGCCCGCCGAGGGGCAGCCGATGGCCGACTTCTATGGCCAGAGCGATGACCGCGACGGCGTCGGCGCGCAGCAGGGCAGGGCCTTCGGCCACGGCCGCTGGTACGACTTCTACGCCGCCAACCGCTACCGCGCCACTGGCGGCCTGGCCGGCCAGCAGGCCGCCGACGCCTGGTTCGAGCGCACCCTGGCGCGCCTCGATGCCTGGGGCTTCAACAGCCTCGGCAACTGGAGCCAGCCGGCCTTCGCCGGCGCCTCGCGGATTCCCTACAGCCTGCCGCTGGCGATCAGCGGCGACTACGCCTCGGTCAGCACCGGCTACGACTGGTGGGGCGCCATGCCCGACCCCTTCGACCCGAAGTTCGCCATGGCCGCCGAGCGCGCCATCGCCATCGCCACCCGCGACCACCGCGAAGACCCCTGGCTGCTCGGCTACTACGCCGACAACGAACTGGCCTGGGCCGGCCAGGGCAGCGACCCGCGCAACCACTACGCGCTGGCCTACGGCAGCCTGGCGCTGTCCACCGACAGCCCGGCCAAGCGCGCCTTCATCAAGCAGCTGAAGGACAAGTATCACGACCACGAGGCCCTGGCCGAGGCCTGGGGGATCGAGCTGGGCGCCTGGGAAGACCTCGACGCGCCCGGCTACCAGGCGCCGGAGGTGCAGGCCGCGCACCCGGCCATCGAGCAGGACTACAGCGCTTTCCTGCGGCTGTACGCCGACCAGTATTTCAAGACCCTGCGCGACTCGCTGAGCTGGCACGACCCCAACCACCTGCTGCTCGGCGGGCGCTTCTCGGTGAACACCCCGGAAGTGCTGGCTTCCTGCGCGCGCTACTGCGACCTGCTGAGCTTCAACCTCTACGCCCCGACACCGCAGGCCGGTTACGACGCCGCCTACGTACGCGACCTCGACAAGCCGGTGCTGATCAGCGAGTTCCACTTCGGCTCGCGCGACCGCGGGCCCTTCTGGGGCGGCGTTTCCGAGGTCTACAACGAGCAGCAGCGCGGCGAGCGCTACCAGCAGTTCCTCGCCGCCGCCGTGAAGGACCCGCAGATCGTCGGCGCGCACTGGTTCCAGTACCTCGACCAGCCGGCCAGCGGCCGCCTGCTCGACGGCGAGAACGGCCATATCGGCCTGGTGGGCATCACCGACCTGCCGTTCGGCGGCTTCGTCGACGCCGTGCGCAAGGGCAACCAGCAGGTGGCCAAGACCATGCTGGAGGCGGCTCGCGCCGCCGCCAAGGCCGCGCCCGAGGCGCCCAAACAGGTCGATCCGGAAGCCACCGCCAGCGCCAGCGGGAACGCGCCGGCGGCGCAATGAGCCGGCATTCGCCGCGGCCATGATGGCCGCGGCCCTACCCAGGTCGGGTTCACAAGGCGGCGGGGCACTGGAAGAATGTTCCTTTCGCCCCCAGCCCGGAGTGCCCCATGACCCTGCAAGGCCATTGCGATAGCCGCTTCACCCCCGTAGCCGACGCGTTCGCCGCGCTCTTCGAGGACCCGCAGGAGCGCGGCGCCGCGCTGTGCATCAAGGTCGGCGGCGAGACCCTGGTGGATGTCTGGGCCGGAAGCGCCGGCAAGGACGAGGGCCAGGCCTGGCAGGCCGATACCCTGCTCAACCTGTTTTCCTGCACCAAGACCTTCGCCGCCGTGGCCGCCCTGCAACTGGTCGGCGAGGGACGCCTGGACCTGGACGCCCCGGTGGCGCGCTACTGGCCGGAGTTCGCCGCCGCCGGCAAGCAGGCGATCAGTGTGCGCCAGTTGCTCTGCCATCGCGCCGGGCTGCCGGCGCTGCACCAAATGCTGCCCGCCGAGGCGCTCTACGACTGGCACGCGATGACCGCCGCGCTGGCCGCCGAAGCGCCCTGGTGGGCGCCGGGCGCCGAGCATGGCTACGCGCCCATCACCTATGGCTGGCTGGTTGGCGAAGTGATCCGCCGGGTGGATGGCCGCGAGCCGGGCACCGCGATCGTCGAGCGCACCGCCAGACCGCTGGGCCTGGATTTCCACATCGGCCTGGACGACGCCGAGTTCCCCCGTGTGGCGCACATCGCCCGGGCCAAGGGCAACCTCGGCGACGCCGCCGCGCAGCGCCTGCTGCGCACCATGATGAGCGAACCGACGGCGCTGAGCACCCGCGCCTTCACCAACCCGCCGTCGATCCTCACCAGCACCAACAAGCCGGAATGGCGGCGCATGCAGCAGCCGGCGGCCAACGGCCACGGCAACGCGCGTTCCCTGGCCGGCTTCTACGACGGCCTGCTGCACGGCCGCCTGCTCGACGCCCCGCTGCTCGCCGAACTCACCCGCGAACACGCCCGCGGCGAGGACCGCACGCTGCTCACCAGCACCCGCTTCGGCCTCGGCTGCATGCTCGACCAGGCGGAGCTGGGCAACGCCACCTACGGCCTCGGCCCGCAGGCCTTCGGCCATCCCGGCGCGGGCGGTTCGGTGGGCTTCGCCGATCCGGAACGCGGCCTGGCGCTCGGCTTCGTCACCAACACCCTGGGCCCCTACGTGCTGATGGACCCGCGCGCGCAGAAGCTGGCGCGCATCGCCGGCGAGTGCCTCTGAGTCCCACCGCCGGGCGCCCTCGCGCGCCTGGCCGACGGGCGGCGGAACCTTCTCCGCCGCTTCCGCTCGAATTGCCGACTCGTGTCGTTTCTTTCCGGCAAGCGTGAAGGAATCCGCGTACCCGGAATCGCGCAGTCGCCTTATTGGCGGGCCACCGCTCGTCAGTTGAAAATCAAAATCTTCATTCAGCTTAGTAAGTTATGCTCAACTCTTGATCAACGGCATTAACTTGCGTCGCTTTCTGCCGTCCCCAGACCGTTCGATGGAACACCGCCCATGAGACTGCTCAAGCTTTCCACTCTGTCCCTCTGCGTCGCGCTCGGCGCCTGCAGCCACTTCCAGTCCCAGGACGCCGCCGCGCCCGCCCAGGCCGCCGCCACGAACGACAGCGGCAGCCACTGGTGGTGGCCGTTCGGCAAGGCCGAGGCCGGCGCTCCGGCCCAGGCTGAAAGTCCGGCGCCGAAGTCGGTGGTGGCGCAGGTGGACGCGGCCGCCGACAAGTCGGCCGGCGGCCACTGGTGGTGGCCGTTCAGCCCCAGCGCCACGGCGGACGCGGCCAAGGTGCAGGACTCGGTGGCGGTGCCCAGCGCCCAGGACACCAAGGCCTGGCTGGACAAGTACGAAGCTTCGGTGCGCAGCGCCGTGGCCGGCAGCAAGTTCGCCGTCGAGCGCCGCGACAACGCGTTGGTGCTGACCGCCCCGGTGGACGGCTCGTTCAATCCCAAGCGCCAGGAACTGCTGCTGCCGATCACCCTCGGCCCGCTGGCCAACGTCGCCAAGGTGATCGAGAAGGACCCGCAGGCCGGCGTGCTGATCCTCGGCCACAGCGACGCCAGCGGCGACAAGGCGGCCAACGACAAGGTCAGCCAGCAGCGCGCCGTGGCCATCGCCGCGATCTTCCGTCTCAGCGGCCTGGGCAACGACCGCCTGCGCTACAAGGGCGTCGGCTCGGCGCAACCGATCGCCGACGACAAGACCAAGGCCGGCCGCGCCAAGAACCGCCGCGTCGAAGTCCTGCTGACCCCGCGCGGCAGCCTGCTGGCCCTGGCGCAGAGCAACTGAGCCGGCGCGGCGCTTGTCGCCGGTCAAGCAATCCGCGCCTCCACTGGGTAAGCTAGGACACCGGCTTTCCTGAGGAGACGACGATGGCCCAGACCCTGGCCGACATGCGCCGCGAATACACCCGGGACGGACTCAGCGAGGCGCAGGCGCCCGCCGAGCCCTTCGTCCTGTTCCAGCAATGGTTCGAAGACGCGGTGAAGACCGAGCAACTGCCGGTCGAGCCCAACGCCATGACCCTGGCCACGGTCGACGCCGATGGCCAGCCGCACTGCCGGGTGCTCCTGCTCAAGGGCCTCGACGCGCGCGGTTTCACCTTCTTCAGCAACTACGACAGCGCCAAGGGCGGCCACCTGGCGGCCAACCCGCGCGCGGCCATGACCTTCTTCTGGCCGGCGCTGGAGCGCCAGGTGCGCATCGAGGGGCAGGTGGAGAAGGTCTCGGTGGAAGAGTCCGACGCCTACTACCGGGTGCGCCCGCTGGGCAGCCGCCTGGGCGCCTGGGCCTCGCCGCAGAGCCGGGTGATCTCCGGCCGCGAGGAGCTGGAACGCCTGCTGGCGGAAACCGAGAAGCGCTTCATGGACGTCGCCCCGCATTGCCCCGAGCACTGGGGCGGCTATCGCCTGCTGCCGCAGCGCATCGAATTCTGGCAGGGCCGCCCGAGCCGCCTGCACGACCGCCTGAACTACCGCCGCGTCGACGACGCCTGGCTGCGCGAGCGCCTGGCGCCCTGAGTCCCCGCGGTAATCCCCTGTAGGAGCGCGCCCTGCGCGCGAATCGCGGGCAGGGCCTGCTCCTACGGTTTCCGGGAGGTACGGCCATTGCCCTCGGGCAGCGGTGTTCCGGTCAACGGCGGATAACCGCGAACGGTTATTCGCCCTACGGGGAAACCGCTGGGAATGCGGTGTAGGATTCCTCCTCTCGCCAAGCCCAGGGACCCGCCCATGAAACTCGTCATCGCCCCCGACTCCTTCAAGGAAAGCCTGTCCGCCCCCGAGGTCGCCGCGGCCATCGCCCGTGGCTGGTCGCGGGTGCGGCCGCTCGACGAGATCCTCCTGCGGCCCATGGCCGACGGCGGCGAAGGCACCGTCGACGCGGTGCTGGCGGCTACCGGTGGCGAGCGTCGCGAATGCAGGGTGCGCGGCCCGCTCGGCGAGCCGGTGCAGGCGCACTGGGGCTGGCTGGGGGAGGGCGCCGCGGTGATCGAAATGGCCGCCGCCAGCGGCCTGCACTGGGTCGCCGCGGAGCGTCGCGACGCCACCCGCACCACCAGCTACGGCACTGGCGAGCTGATCCGCGCGGCGCTGGACGCCGGCGCGCGCAAGATCATCCTCGGCCTCGGCGGCAGCGCCACCAACGATGGCGGCATGGGCCTGCTGCAGGCGCTCGGTGTGCGCTTCCTCGATGCGCGCGGCGAATCCCTGGGCGACGGTGGCGCCGCCCTGGCCGAATTGCATGAGCTCGACCTGACCCACCTCGACCCGCGCGTGGCGCAGGTCGAGGTGGAAGTGGCGGCCGACGTGAACAACCCGCTGTGCGGCGAGCACGGCGCCTCGGCGGTGTTCGGTCCGCAGAAGGGCGCCAGCCCCGCGCAGGTCGAGCAACTCGACGCCGCCTTGCGCCGCTACGCCGAAGTCGCTGCGCGCACCCTCGGCCAGGACCACAGCCTGTTCCCCGGCGTCGGCGCGGCCGGCGGCCTGGGCTTCGCCGCGCGGGCGTTCCTCGGCGCGCGTTTCCGGCCGGGCGTGGAATTGGTCGCGGAAGTCTCCGGGCTGGCCGACGCGCTGCAGGGCGCCGGCCTGGCCATCACCGGGGAGGGGCGCCTGGACGCCCAGAGCCTGCACGGCAAGACGCCCATCGGCGTGGCCCGCGCCGCGCAGGCGGCGGGCGTCCCGGTGCTGGCGCTGGCTGGCAGCCTGGGGCAGGGCTATGGGCGTCTGCACGACGCTGGTATCGCCGCCGCCTTCAGCCTGGCGCCGGGGCCGATCAGCCTGGCCGAGGCGCTGGCCGGCGCCGCCGTGGAGCTGGAAGCGCGCGCCGAAGAGCTGGCGCGGCTGTGGAGCCTGGCTCAGTCGGCGCGATAGTCCTCGGCGGCCTGCTGCAGCCATTCCGGCAGGCGCCGCCGCGACACGCCCTCGTCGCGCGCCAGCAGCAGGCAGTGCAGCATGTACTCGCGCTTGCCGGTGTCGTCGCCGGCCAGCGACAGCGCCAGGTCGCGGTCCATCCAGCGGCGGATGCGGACGAACAGCCACCAGTGGAAGTACAGGCCGGCGGCGGTGGTGACGACGATGATGAAGTAGTCCATGGGCCTTCCTCGCGGATGCGCCTACCCTAGCCGAAGCGGGCCGTCGGATGAACGTGCGCTTTTGCCGCAGCTGTCAGGCGAAGCTGTACGGCAGCTGAATGACAGAAAACTTTGATTTGGCCGGCGTGACAGCGAGGGGCGCGGCAGAGTCTAATATTGCAATATCTATTCGGAGGTTCCCGTATGCGTAAATCTGCCTTCCTGCTCGCCGGTTTCACCGCTGTCGCCCTGGCCCTCGGCGGCTGCCAGTCCAGCCTGACCGGCGATACCTACAGCCGTGACGAAGCCCGCACCGTGCAGAACGTACGCTGGGGCACCATCGAGGCCCTGCGCCCGGTCAAGATCGAAGGCACCAAGACCCCGATCGGTTCCGTCGCCGGCGCCGCCGTGGGTGGTATCGGCGGCAGCGCCATCGGCGGCGGCCGTGGCAGCTACGTGACCGCCATCATCGGTGCCGTAGCCGGTGGCCTGGCGGGCGCGGCGGCCGAAGAAGGCCTGACCCGCACCCAGGGCGTTGAAATCACCGTGCGCGAAGACGACGGCGGCTCCCGCGCCTACGTGCAGGAAGTCGACCAGGGCGCCGTGTTCCGTGTCGGCGAGCGCGTGCGCATCCTGACCGTCAACGGCACCAGCCGCGTTTCCCACTGATCCGAGTGCCCGCGCCTGCGCGGGCATGAG
>NZ_JARJLT010000192.1 GCF_029335315.1 Pseudomonas citronellolis | reverse complement strand
GATATCGTCCGCCTAGCGATCCAGCGGCACCACCGCCATGGTCAGCCGCGAGATGCAGCTGGGCTTGCCGTCGTCGCCGTGCAGGCGGATTTCCCAGACGTGGGTGGAACGGCCGATGTGCACCGGCCTGGCCACCGCCGTCACCCGCCCCGTGCGCAAGCCGCGCAGGTGGTTGGCGTTCACCTCCAGGCCCACGCAGTAGTACTTGCTGGTGTCCAGGCACAGGTAGCTGGCGGTGGAGCCGACCGTCTCCGCCAGCACCACCGAGGCCCCGCCGTGCAGCAGGCCGTAGGGTTGGTGGGTGCGCGCGTCCACCACCATGCTGGCGGTCAGCGAGTCCTCGTCCACCGCTTCGAAGCGGATGTCGAGGACTTCGCCGATGGTCTTCTTCAGGTTGGCGTTGAGCGCCCCGAGGTCGGGCGTAGTGCGCCACAGGCTCATGCAGGTCTCCCTTGCTCAGTCATGCCACAGCAGGCTCAGTCATGCCACTGCACCGCTTCGCGGCGCTCGGCCCATTCGTTGAAACGCGCGCCGTAGGTGGTCTCCACCACGTTGCGCTTGATCTTCAGGGTAGGCGTGAGGAAGCCGTTGTCCACGCTCCAGGCCTCGCGGATCAGCACCAGCCCGGCCAGACGCTCGTGCTTGTCCAGCTCGCCGTTGACCTCTTCCAGCAGCTGCCGCAGGCTCTGCTCCAGTTCCGTCCGCGAGCCGTTGGCGGCCTCCTGGCGGCCCACCTCGGAGAGCACGCAAAGCCCCAACGGCGCCACCAGGCCGTCGCCGACCACGCAGATCTGCTCGATCCGCGAATGCACCGCGAGGCGGTTCTCGATGGGCGCCGGGGCAACGTACTTGCCCTTGCCGGTCTTGAAGATCTCCTTCAGCCGCCCGGTCAGGCGCAGCTGGCTGTCGCTGTCCTGCTCGCCCTTGTCGCCGGTGCGCAGGTAGCCGTCGGGGGTGATGGTCTCGGCGGTGCGCTCGGCGTCCTTGTAGTAGCCGAGCATGGTGGCGCCGCTGCGCACCTGCACTTCGCCGTCCTCGCTGATGCGCACCTCCACGTCCGGGCTGGCCTGGCCGATCCAGCCCTCGCGCTGCTTGCCGGGCCGGCAGACATGGGAATAGCCGCAGTTCTCGGTCATGCCGTAGACCTCCAGCACGTTCAGGCCCAGGCGCTTGTACCAATCGAGCAGCGCCGGCGGCACCGGCGCCGCTCCGCACAGGGCATAGCGCACCGCGTCGAGGCCGAGCCCGGCGAGCACCTTGCGGCCAACCAGGCGGCCGACGATGGGCAGGCGCAGCAGGCGGTCGAGCTTCTGCGCCGGCATCTGCGCGTAGACGCCCATCTGGAACTTGGTCCAGATCCGCGGCACGCCGAAGAACACCGTGGGTCGCGCGCGACGCATGTCGGCGAGGAAGGTATCCAGGCTCTCGGCGAAGAAGATCGTCTGCCCGGCGTAGATCGAGGCCATCTGCACGAACATCCGCTCGGCCACGTGGCACAGCGGCAGGTAGGACAGCAGGCGGTCCTCCTCGCCGACGCCGAACAGGCTGGCGGCGCGGCTGGCGGCGAAATCGAAGTTGGCGAAGGAGTGCATCACGCCTTTGGGCGTACCGGTGGTGCCGGAGGTGTAGATGATGGTGGCGAGGGTTTCCGGGTTCGGCAGCGGCACGTCCCGCAGCGGCTGGCTGGCCTGCAGGTCATCCCAGCTGTGATCGAAGCGCCCCTCGGGGTGCAGCGGCAGGGAAACCGTGAGTACCTCCGCCGGCAGCCCAGGGGCCATCGCCGGCCAGTCGTCGAGCTTGCCGATGAAGGCCACCCGCGCTTCGGAGTGGCTCATCACCTGGCGCACCGATTCGGCGGTCAGGTTCGGGTAGAGCGGCACCGAGATATGCCCGGCCATCCAGATGGCGACGTCGGCGATGATCCAGTGCGCGCAGTTCTTCGAGATGATCGCGATGCGGCTGCCCGGCGGCAGCGCCAGGCTGCGTAGCCAGGCAGCGGCACGCCGCGCCTGGTTGCCGGCTTCGCCCCAGGTCAGGGTCTGCACCTGGCCGCCGGGCAGCGGCTGGACCAGGTAGTTCTTGTGCGGGTGGCGTGCCTCGCGGCGCAGGAATTGCTCGAGCGGAGAACGAATTTCAGTGACCACATGCCCCTCCTTTTTTGTTGTTCTAGAGGTGTAGCGATAGATCAACCAAGCACTTGCTTGGTCGAATATTCCACGCGACCCGCGACTAGGCAAGAAGGGATATGTGAACTTTTGTAGGGCGTTTCGCCGAACCGGCGCATGGCGCCGCCGCCGGCAAACTGCTAAAAGCTGCTGCGAACGACCAAGGAAACCCCGTCCATGCCGGCCCTAAGCGACAGCGTGCTGACCCAGTTGCCCCTGCTCTTCAACCTGCTCTGCGCCACCCTGTTCGGCGGCCTGATCGGCCTCAACCGCCAGCTGCACCACCGCCCCGCCGGGCTGCGCACCCACGCCCTCACCGCCCTCGCCGCGGCACTGGCCATCACGGTGATCCAGCAGTTGCAGCCGGGCACCGCCGACGCCGCCAGCCGGGTCGCCCAGGGCGTGCTGACCGGCATCGGTTTCATCGGCGCGGGGGTCATCGTCCACCACGAGCGGCGCTACCGTATCGAGGGCCTGACCACCGCCGCGACCATCTGGGTCTCGTCGATGCTCGGCCTGGCCTGTGGCAGCGGCAACGTACTGACGGCCGCCATCGGCCTGGGCCTGACACTGCTGATCCTGGTCCTCGGCAGCCGCCTGGAACAGCGCCTGGCCGCGCGCGACCCGGACAGCGACGTCAACCTGAAGGACGACGACCACTCAGCCTGAGGCCCGGAAACGCCAAGGCCCCTCGCGGGGCCCTGGCTGGCGAACGCTCAGCCGTGTCCGGGGTGGTACAGCGAGACCAGCGTCATCAAGCCCGCCAGCGGGCCCTCGCCCTCCAGCTCGGCCAGCGAGGCGGTGGCCATCGGCAGCGCCTCGTCGCGGCTGCCGTGCACCAGCAGCCCGCCGAGGGAGCCGATCAACGGCTGGTGGCTGACCAGCAGCAGGTTGCGCTCGCTCCGGTTGTCGAGGAAACGCAGCACGTCACGCGGGTCGTCGTCCGGCGTCAGCCAGGGCGCGGTACCCACCGCGCTGGCGAAGCCCAGCGCCTCGCGCACCAGCTCGGCGGTCTGCTGGGCGCGCACATAGGGGCTGGCGAGGATGCCGTCGAGCGCATGCCCGGCGAGGTGCCCGGCGCTCTGCAGCACTTCCTTGCGGCCGTGGGCGGTCAGCTGCCGCTCGGCGTCGCGGCGCGCCTGGGGTTCGGCCTGGCCATGACGCAGCAGCCAGATCTTCACAGCTTCGGCTCCTCGTCGCGCACCGGGTGCGGCGCCGGCGGCACCGCATGGGCGGCCTCGCCTTCCGGGGCGCGCGGAGTCGGCCAGTCGGCGAACGGCCAGGGCTTCTCGTCGCTGTTGAAGGTGCCGAAGCGACCGATCTGCGCCAGGTACTGGCTGAGGCTGTCGCCGAAGGCGAGCAGGCTGGCGCCGGGCGCGCCGTAGATGATGCGATAGGCCAGTTGCACCACGACCACGACGCCGAGCAGCATCTGCGCGACGTACCAGACCAGGGCGAACAGCAGCATCCAGACGATGCGCAGGGCCAGGGATTCTTTTTCCAGACGATCGGCGGACATGGATGCCTCCTCAGAAACCACTGGTGGGAATGAAGTCGGTGTCGGTCTTCGGCTCGCCGCTCATCAGCGCCTGGATCACCTGGGCCAGGGTGCGGCCACCGAAGAGGATGGCGTAGAGCCCGGCGACCAGCGGCATGTAGACGCCCAGCTCGTCGGCCTTGGCCTTGAGCACCTTAAGCGTGTTCACCCCTTCGGCGGTCTCGCCCATGCGCGCCACCGCGTCCTCCAGGCTCAGGCCCTCGCCCAGCGCGAAGCCGACCTGATAATTGCGGCTCTTGGGTGACGAACAGGTGACGATCAGGTCGCCGACCCCGGCCAGGCCGAGGAAGGTCATCGGGTTGGCCCCGAGCTTGACCGCGAAGCGGGTCATCTCCGCCAGGGCGCGGGTAATCAGCATGCCCTTGGTGTTCTCGCCCATGCCCAGGGCGGCGGCCATCCCGGCGATGATCGCGTAGACGTTCTTCAGCGCGCCGCCCAGCTCCACGCCGAAACGGTCGGCGCTGGCGTAGACGCGGAAGGTGCGGCCGTGCAGCGCGGCCTGCACGCTGGCGCAGAGCGCCTCGTCCTCGCTGGCGACCACGGTGGCGGTCAGCTCGTGCTCGGCGATCTCGCGGGCCAGGTTCGGGCCGGAGATCACCCCGATGCGCGCGGCCGGGGCGATTTCCTCGAGGATCTGGCTCATCAGCTTGAAGCTCTGCGCCTCGATACCCTTGGTCAGGCTCACCAGCAACTTGCCGGCCAGTTGCCCGGCGCAGGGCTCCAGCACCTTGCGCAGGGCGCTGGAGGGCACGGCGACAAAGATCAGCTCGCAGGCGTCGAGGATGGCAGCGAGATCGGTGACCGGCTCGACGTTATCGTGGATGCGCACGCCCTTCAGGTAGCGCGGGTTCTCGCGCAGGGCGCGGATGCTCGCCGCCTGTTCCTCGTCGCGCATCCATTGGCGCACGCGCTGGCCGTTCTCCGCCAGCAGGTTGGCGAAGGCAGTTCCGAAGCTCCCTCCCCCCAGCACGGCGATCGGTTGCTGCTCAGTCATGTCACTTCCATCACGGGCCGCACGCGGGCGGCGATTGGGGCATTATAAGGCGCCGGGGCCCGCCGGCCAGTAGGGATAACCCTACTGGCAACGGACACCGGCTGGTTTAACATCCGTCACCGTCGAGAACCGAGAACAGGGCCGTTCCGTGTATCCCACGCACCATCTTCGTCGCACGCCAGCCAAGCGAGAGGCGCCATGACGCCACGCAAGGGCTGGAACATCCAGAACCGCATGCTCGCCATCAGCCTCGGCCCCGCGCTGCTGCTGACCCTGCTGCTGACCGGCTACTTCACCTACTCGCGGCTGCAGGACCTGCGCCAGGAGCTGAACCACACCGGCCAGCTGATCGCCAACCAGTTGGCCCCGGCGGCGGAATACGGCGTGCTCTCGGGCAACCTGCCAGTGCTGCAGAGCCTGCTGCGCACCACCCTGGGCACGCCCCACGTGCGCTTCATCGAAGTGCGCAACCGCAACGACGAGATCGTCGTCTACGCCGAGCAGCCCAGCGACGCCACCCAGGGCGGCCCCAAGATCGAGGTGTTCCACGCCGCCATCCAGCGCGAGCACGTGCCGCCGGCCGAGGTCGCCGGCGACGTCTCCCTGCGCCATGCGCCGGGCCGCCAGGACGCAGCGGGCAGCGACGCCGACTACCTCGGCCGGGTCGTGGTGGGCATGGCCAACGACGCCTTCAGCGAACGCCAGCAGGAAATCCTCTTCAAGGCCAGCCTGCTGGCCTTCTTCGCCCTGCTCCTGACCCTGCTCCTGGCCCGCCGCCTGGCGCGCCGCCTGGCCGCCCCGATCAGCAGCATGGCCAACGCCGTGCAGGCGATCCAGACCGGCGACTACCAGACCAGCCTGCCGGTGCTCGACCACAGCGAGGTCGGCGACCTGGCCCGGCACATCAACAACCTGGCGCGCGGCCTGCAGCAGGCCAGCAAGGAACAGGAACGCGCCATCGGCCAGCTGGTGGCGGCGCGCGAGGAAGCCGAACAGGCCAACCGCAGCAAGTCCGACTTCCTGGCGATGATGAGCCATGAACTGCGCACGCCGATGAACGGCGTGCTGGGCATGCTGCAGCTGCTGGAAACCACCGAACTCAACCACGAGCAGGCCGAATACTCGGCGCTGGCCACCGAATCCACCGAGCACCTGCTCAAGGTCATCAACGACATCCTCGACTTCTCCCGTATCGAGCGCGGCGCGCTGGAGCTGGAGCGCATCCCGTTCAACCTGCTGGAACTGATCCAGGGCTCGCTGCAGGTGTTCCAGCACAGCGCCCAGCAACGCGGCCTGGCGCTGCGCATGGATGTCCAGGCAGGCCTCGACAACCTCGACGTGCGCGGCGACCCCACGCGCCTGCGGCAGATACTGGTGAACCTGCTGGGCAACGCGCTGAAATTCACCGAGGAAGGCGCCATCCGTCTGGAAGTGCGCTGGCAGGCCCTGGACGACGAAGTGCTGTGGCTGACCTGCGCGGTCAACGACAGCGGCATCGGCATCTCGCCGGAACGCCTGGAGCACATGTTCGAAGCCTTCCAGCAGGCCGACTCGTCCACCTCGCGGCGCTACGGCGGCACCGGCCTGGGCCTGGCCATCGCGCGCACCCTCGCCGAGCGCATGGGTGGCACCCTGCAGGCGTCGAGCGAGGAAGGCCTGGGTTCGACCTTCACCCTGGAAATCCCCCTGCCGTTCCAGGCTCGTCGCGGCGGCGCCTCGGTGCACGCGCAGCGCGCCACGGAGCCGGCCACCGGGCAGCGCGTGCTGCTGGTGGAGGACAACCCGGTGAATCAAACGGTCATAGAAGCGATGTTGCGCAGCCTCGGCTATCGCGTCACTCTGGTCGGCGATGGAGCCCAGGCGGTGCTCACCGCGGAGCGCGAGGAGTTCGACGCCATCCTCATGGATTGCCGGCTTCCGCTGCTCAACGGCTACGAGGCCACGCGGCAGATTCGCGCACTGCCCGAGCGGCAGCGGGTACCGATCATCGCCCTGACCGCCAACGCCCTGCAGGGCGATCGCGAACAGTGTCTGGAATCAGGGATGGACGACTACCTGGCCAAGCCGTTCAAACGCGCCGACTTGCAGAAGATTCTGCAGCGTTGGTTGACCTCCGGACGTTGATCCGCGGGGCCCGATCGCCCAAACTCGTGACCTGCGAGGCTGATCGGCGGGTAAACTCCCTCAGCTGGAGCAACGAAGCACCGGAATAAAGTGAACAACCGTTCGCCCGGAGCTGTGACTTTAACCGCAAGGCAACAGTCTATGACTAGGCTGCCGCAGGACGCCGCGATAAAAATGAGGCGCGCGGAGCCGCAGGGCGGGCGATTTCGCCCTGCCGTTCAGGATTTTTGAGGAGCTCGCATGACCAAACAACACGCCTTCACCCGAGAAGACCTGCTGCGCTGCAGCCGCGGCGAGCTCTTCGGCCCGGGTAATGCGCAACTGCCCGCCCCCAACATGCTGATGATCGACCGCATCACCCACATCAGCGAAGTCGGCGGCAAGTATGGCAAGGGCGAACTGGTCGCCGAGCTGGACATCAACCCGGACCTCTGGTTCTTCGCCTGCCACTTCGAAGGCGATCCGGTCATGCCGGGCTGCCTGGGCCTCGACGCCATGTGGCAGCTGGTCGGTTTCTACCTCGGCTGGCAGGGCAACCCCGGCCGCGGCCGCGCCCTGGGTTCGGGCGAAGTGAAGTTCTTCGGCCAGGTCCTGCCGACCGCCAAGAAAGTCACCTACAACATCCACATCAAGCGCACCATCAACCGTTCGCTGGTACTGGCCATCGCCGATGGCAGCGTCAGCGTCGATGGCCGCGAAATCTACAGCGCCGAAGGCCTTCGCGTCGGCCTGTTCACCTCCACTGACAGCTTCTAAGGGTAATCCGCATGCGTCGCGTCGTGATCACCGGCCTGGGCATCGTATCCTGCCTGGGCAATGACAAAGACACCGTCTCCGCCAACCTGCGCGCCGGCCGTGCCGGTATCCGCCACAACCAGTCCTACGTCGACATGGGGCTGCGCAGCCACGTCTCCGGTTCGGTGAACCTCAACCTCGAAGAGCTGATCGATCGCAAGGTCTTCCGCTTCATGGGCGACGCCGCGGCTTATGCCTATCTGGCGATGGAACAGGCGATCAAGGACTCCGGCCTCACCGAAGACCAGGTCTCCAACCCGCGCACCGGCCTGATCGCCGGCTCCGGCGGCGCTTCCACCCTGAACCAGATGGAAGCCATCGACATCCTTCGCGAGAAGGGCGTCAAGCGCATCGGCCCATACCGCGTGACCCGCACCATGGGCAGCACCGTATCCGCGTGCCTGGCCACCCCCTTCCAGATCAAGGGCGTGAACTACTCCGTGTCCTCGGCCTGCGCCACCAGCGCGCACTGCATCGGCCAGGCCATGGAGCAGATCCAGATGGGCAAGCAGGACGTGGTCTTCGCCGGCGGCGGTGAAGAAGAACACTGGAGCCAGAGCTGCCTGTTCGACGCCATGGGCGCCCTCTCCACCCAATACAACGACACCCCGGAAAAGGCCTCCCGCGCCTACGACGCCAAGCGCGACGGTTTCGTCATCGCCGGCGGCGGCGGCATGGTGGTGGTCGAGGAACTGGAGCACGCGCTGAAGCGCGGCGCGAAGATCTACGCCGAAATCGTCGGCTACGGCGCCACCTCCGACGGCTACGACATGGTCGCCCCGAGCGGCGAAGGCGCGATCCGCTGCATGCAGCAGGCGCTGTCCACCGTCGACACCCCGATCGACTACCTGAACACCCACGGCACCTCCACCCCGGTGGGCGACGTCGCGGAAGCCCGCGGCATCCGCGAAGTGTTCGGCGACAAGGCCCCGGCCATCAGCTCCACCAAGAGCCTGTCCGGCCACTCCCTGGGCGCCGCCGGCGTGCACGAGGCGATCTACTGCCTGCTGATGATGCAAGGCAACTTCATCGCCGGCTCGGCCAATATCGACGAGATCGACCCGGAAGTGGCTGACCTGCCGATCCTGCGCGAAACCCGCGACAACGCCAAGCTCGACACCGTGATGAGCAACAGCTTCGGCTTTGGCGGCACCAACGCCACCCTGGTGCTGCGCCGCTTCAACGGCTGATAGCCCAGCACAACAAAAAAGGCGCCCCTCGGGGCGCCTTTTTTGTTGTCCGCTATTTCTCAGCCACAGGAAGCCTCCTGCAAGCCCCACCACAACGAAAAGAACAGACCAAGCCTCACACCCTCCCCACATACGTCATCCCCGCGAACGCGGGAACCCAGCGCCTCCGCACACCCCACGCAGAAGCGGGCCGCGCCACGAATGTAGGGCGCATAACCGTTCGCGGTTATCCGCCACCCGGCCCCACACCATACCTGCCAGTCCGACCCTCCGAGGCTCCTCACGGAAGCCTCCGACCAACGCGGAACGCGACGCCCTGGTAGGAGCGGGCCACGCCCGCAATCGCCAGCCACGGCAAACCGCATCGCAGGCATAACCGGCGCCCAGGTCAGCCAAAACTTTTCCACGCACAAAAACAAAGCCCCCGACCAGCTCTCGCTGATCAGGGGCTTCGGTATTAGAAGCTTGACGATGACCTACTCTCACATGGGGAAACCCCACACTACCATCGGCGATGCATCGTTTCACTACTGAGTTCGGGATGGGATCAGGTGGTTCCAACGCTCTATGATCGTCAAGCAATTCGGTTGGATGCTCGCCGTGGCGCTCATCCGAATTCGGTTTGCTTACACTAATAAGCAAAACCCCCGACCAGCTAGGCTGATCAGGGGCTTTGGGATAGGTGCTTGACGATGACCTACTCTCACATGGAGAAACTCCACACTACCATCGGCGATGCATCGTTTCACTACTGAGTTCGGGATGGGATCAGGTGGTTCCAACGCTCTATGGTCGTCAAGCAATTCTTTCAGACGCTCGTGGCTTGCGCACACG
>NZ_JARJLT010000191.1 GCF_029335315.1 Pseudomonas citronellolis | reverse complement strand
CACCACTTCGACGATGCGCATCAGCGGCGCCGGGTTGAAGAAGTGGAAGCCGGCCACCCGTTCGGGGCGGCGGCAGCGCGCGGCGATGCGGGTGATCGACAGCGACGAGGTGTTGCTCGCCAGCACCGCGTCGTCCGCCACCCGCGCCTCCAGTTCGGCGAACAGCGCCTGCTTGGCGTCGAGGTCTTCGACGATGGCTTCCACCAGCAGGTCGCAGTCGGCCAGCTCGTCGAGGCTGTGGGCCGGGCGCAGGCGCTGCAGGGTGGCGGCCAGGGCGTCGGCGTCGAGCTTGCCCTTGGCGGCCGCGCGTTCGAGCAGCTCGCGGTTGAAGTCCAGGGCTTGCTGGACGCTCTCGGCGCGGCTGTCGTAGAGCCGCACCGGCACCCCGGCGCTGGCGAACAGTTGGGCGATGCCGCGGCCCATGGCGCCGGCGCCGATCACGCCGATGCGCTGGAACGCGGGAGGGTTGCTGACTGGCATGGGCGGCGTGCCCTCGTCTGGCTGGCCTGTCTTCACCTTAGTCGCTGTGCTCATGACGTGGGGTTCCGTTGCTGTTCCAGGTCGCGCAGCTGGCGGCGGAGCATCTTGCCCACCGAGGTCTTGGGCAGCTCGTCGAGCACCTCGACGAAGCTCGGCACCTTGTAGCCGGTGAGGTGCTCGCGGCAGTGGGCGATGATCGCGGCGGCGTCCAGGGCCGGGTCGCGCAGGCTGACGAACAGCTTCACCGCCTCGCCCTTGCGCAGGTCCGGCACGCCGATGGCGATGCATTCGCGGATACCGGGATGGCGCATCACCGCGTCCTCCACCTCGTTGGGGAAGACGTTGAAGCCGCTGACCAGGATCATGTCCTTCTTGCGGTCGACGATCTTCAGCAGGCCGTTGGCGTCCTGCACGGCGATGTCGCCGGTGCGCAGCCAGCCGTCGGCGTCGAGCACCTGGGCGGTTTCCTCCGGGCGGCCCCAGTAGCCGAGCATCACCTGCGGGCCGCGCAGGCACAGCTCGCCGGGGACCTCCGCCGGGCATGGCTGGCCGTCCTCGTCGAGGATGCGCACTTCGGTGTCGATCAGCGGCTGGCCGACGTAGCCCTCGCGGTAGGGCGTCAGCCGGGTGTTGGTGCACACCACCGGCGACGCCTCGGTGAGGCCGAAGCCTTCCAGCACCGGGGCGCCGGTGAGCGCCTGCCAGCGCCGGCCGACCTCCAGGTTGAGCGGCGCGCCGCCGCTGGTGACCCATTTCAGGTGGCTGAAGTCGAGGCTGGCGAACTCCGGGTGGTTCATCAGCCCGACGAACAGGCTGTTCAGCCCGCTGAGCAGGCTGAACGGGTAGCGGCGCATGGCCGCGACGATCTCGTCGAGGTTGCGCCCGTCGCGGATCACCACCGTGTGCAGGCCCATGCCCACCGAGCTCAGGCAGTTCGTGGCGAAGGCCATGATGTGATACAGCGGCAGCGGCGCGATGCGCACGTCGGTCGCCGGGTCGAGCAGGCCCGGGCGCATGAACAGCTCCAGGGTCTGGATGACGTTGGCCAGCAGGCTGTAGTGGCTGAGCATGGCGCCCTTGGAGACGCCGGTGGTGCCGCCGGTGTACTGCAGCAGGGCCAGGCGCTCCAGTCCCGGCTCGGTGTCCACCGGCGGGGCCTCGGCGCCCAGCCGCAGGGCCTGCATGAAGCGCGTGGCGTCGGGCTCGTCGCAGGCGTATTGCGGCGCTTCGAGGTCGTCCACCGCGGTCAGCAGCACCTGGCGCACCGCGCTGTCGTCCTGCACCTTGCGCAGCAGCGGCAGCAGGCGGTCGAGCAGCAGGATGGCGCTGGCGCCGGAGTCGCGCAGCTGGTGGTTGAGTTCGCCGGCGGTGTACTGCGGGTTGGTGTTGACCAGCACCAGGCCGGCCTTGAGCGCGCCGAAGGCGGCGATCGGGTATTGCAGGGAGTTGGGCAGCATCAGCGCCAGGCGCTCGCCGGGCTGCAGGCCGGCGTGGTGGCGCAGGAAACGGGCGAAGGCGTCGGCCTGGCGCTCCAGCTCGGCGAAGCTCAGGCAGCTGCCGGCGCAGGAGAAGGCCGGGCGCTCGGGGTGCTCGCGGCTGGCGTCGCGCAGCAGGTCGTGGACGTTGCGGTAACCGCGCGCGGCGAATTGCGCGGCGACATGACTTTCGGCAGTGACGGGCATCGTGGCTCTCCGCAAGTGAATTGTTGTTTTACTCTGCGAAACATGATGTCGAAATCGATGGTATGCGATAGCCTTTGACCGTGCAACGGCGCTTCGCCCTGCTGATCGCGCCAGGCCGATCTGCTATCGTTCGCCCGCGCCGGACGCCGCTCCGGCCCCCATATTCCCCAGCCGAGGCAGCATGAGCGACGATTTCGAAGACTCCAGCGCACCCAAGGACCGCAAGTTCGTCGAGGCCCTGGCCCGCGGCCTGGACGTGCTGCGCGCCTTCACCCATGGCTCGGTGGTGCTGGGCAACCAGGAGATCGCGCGGATCACCGGGCTGCCCAAGCCGACCGTGTCGCGCATGACCTACACCCTGACCAAGCTCGGCTACCTCAGCTATTCGCAGCTGCACGAGAAGTACCAGCTGGACTCCGGCGTGCTCGCCCTCGGCTACGCCTACGTGTCGAACCTGCGCGTGCGCCAGCTGGCCAAGCCGTACATGGAGGCCTTCGCCCGCCGCACCAACACCACCGTGGGCCTGACCTGCCGCGACTGGCTGTCGATGATCTACGTGGAGAACTGTCGCCCGCCGGAAGCCACCTCCCTGCGCATGGACGCTGGCGTGCGCCTGCCGCTGGCCACCACCGCCGCCGGCCGCGCCTACCTGGCGGCGACCCCGGAGCAGGAGCGCGAGCACCTGCTGCAGGCGCTGCAGTCGCGCCACGAGGGCGACTGGGCGGCGCTGCGGGCGTCGCTGGAGCATTCCTTCGAGGAGTTCCGCGAGCACGGCTTCTGCCTTTCCCTCGGCGACTGGGACCGCAACGTGCGCGCCGCCGGCGTGCCGCTGCGCCTGGCCGATGGCGGGCTGATGGCGCTGACCTGCGGCGCGCCCTCCTTCCAGCTCAGCGAGGAAACCCTCAAGGGCTCCCTGGCCCATGAGCTGGAAATGCTCGCGCGCGACATCGAAAGCCTCGGCGCCTGATTCGGTTCGAGAGCACG
>NZ_JARJLT010000190.1 GCF_029335315.1 Pseudomonas citronellolis | reverse complement strand
CCGGCAGCCGCGACTTCGGCAGGCCGGCGTTGAAGTCGCCGGCGGCGCGGTAGCCCAGCGCGACCAGCACCACGCCGGTGTAGCCCTGTTCATGCAGCCCCAGTTCGGCGTCCAGGCGGCGCGCGTCGAAGCCTTCCATGGGCGTGGCGTCCAGGCCCAGGGCGGCGGCGCCCAGCAGCAGGGTGCCGAGGGCCAGGTAGGTCTGCTTCTCCATCCAGTGCTGCAGGTCCTTCAGCTCATAGCGATGCAGGTCGACATAGCCGCTGCGCAACTTGTGCTGGTTGGCGCGCGCCTCGGCGTCGCGGAAGCGGCCGTCGGCCTGTTCCTGCTCGACCACCCGCTGCAGGTGCGCTTCGGTCATGTCGGTGCGCGCGCACAGCAGGATCACATGGGAGGCGTTGAGCACCTTGGCCTGGTTGTAGATGAACTTGTCCTGGGTGCCTTCGGCCAGGCGCGCCTTGCCCTCGGCGCTGGAAGCGACCACGAAGTGCCAGGGTTGCGAGTTGACCGAGGAGGGCGCCTGGCGCAGCAGGGCCAGCAGCTCGTCGATCTTCTCCGCGGCGATGCGGCGTTCTGGGTCGTAGGCCTTGGTGGTGTAGCGCTGGCCGGCGAGGGTGGCGAGGTTCATGGTTGTGCTCCGTGCGGCGGGGTGGGTGTGGCGCACAGTCTGGCCTTCGCGCGGGACGTTAAAAAGAGGCAGAATCGGGCAGGACTTTCACGCCTGGAGTGAAAATGCTGCGCCTCGACGACCTCACCCTGTTCGCCCGTTCGGCGGCGCTGGGCAGCTTCTCCAACGCCGCCCGCGAGGTGGACCTGCTGCCCGGCCAGGTCAGCGCTGCCATCGGCCGCCTGGAACGCGAGCTGGGCGTGCGCCTGTTTGCCCGCTCGACCCGCAGCCTGCGCCTGACCGCCGAAGGCGAGCGCTACCTGCCCTACGCCCGCGAGGTGCTGGCGACCCTCGCCGAAGGCCGCGAGCAATTACAGGGTGAAGCTGGCGGCTTGCACGGCACCCTGCAGCTGGCATTGCCCTCGGACCTGGGACGCAACCGGGTGCTCGACTGGCTGGGCGAGTTCCGCCGCGAACACCCGCGCCTGGGCCTGCGCCTGTACCTGTCGGACCAGATCGCCGACGTCTTCCGCGACCCGGTGGACGTGGCCGTGCGCTATGGCCAGCTGGAGGACGCCAGCTACGTCGCCTTGCCGCTGGCGGACAATCGCCGGGTGCTGGTGGCGGCCCCGGACTACCTGGCGCGCAACGGCCACCCGCAGCGGCCCGAGGACCTCACGGCGCACACCTGCCTGTGCTACCTGATGCACGGCCGGGTCTACGACAAATGGGTCTTCCACGAAGGCGACAAGCGCCGCCAGGTGACGGTGCGCGGGCTGCTGGTGAGCGACGATGCCGACCTGGTGCGGCGCTGGGCGGTGGCGGGCGAGGGCGTCGCCTACAAATCCTGGCTGGACGTGCAGGCGGACGTCGAGGCGGGGCGCCTGGAGCTGCTGCTGCCAGGCTTCCAGGGCGAACGCACGCCGTTGCAGCTGGTGTGCCCGCACCGCAAGCAATTCTCGCCGGCGGTGCAGGCGCTGTACGCCTTCCTCAGGCAACGCTTCTCCGCCCTGGCGCCGTGTCCATAGGTGTCGACCGTGGTGATGGGTATCGCTTCGCTCAACGCCATCCTACGGTGCTGGGTTCCCGCGTTCGCGGGAATGACAGCGAAGTAGGGCGCATAACCGTTCGCGGTTATCCGCCGCTGGCCCGGGCGACGCTGCCATGGGCAACGGCGGATAACGCCTGGGGCGTTATGCGCCCTACGGGCCCGGCTGTGCGAGCGGGGGCACTCAACACACCGCGATATGCGAATCCGCCCGCGGCTCGGTGCCGCCGCAGAGCACCCCGGTCTGCGGATCGCGGACGATGATCTGCCCGCGCCCGTAGTCGGTCAGGTCGCACGCCACTTCCACCTCGTGGCCGCGCCGGGCCAGGGCGAAGGCGAGGTCGCGCGAGGCGCTCTGCTCGATGCCCACCTTCATCCCGCCCAGCCATTGCCAGCGCGGGGCGTCCAGCGCCGCTTGCGGGTTGAGGCCGAAGTCCACCAGGTTCATCACCATCTGCACATGGCCCTGCGGCTGCATGTAGCCGCCCATCACGCCGAACGGGCCGACCGCTACGCCGTCCTTGCTGAGGAAACCGGGGATGATGGTGTGGAAGGTCTGCTTGCCCGGCGCCAGGGCGTTGGCGTGGCTGGCGTCGAGGCTGAACTCCGAACCACGGTTCTGCAGGGCGATGCCGCTTTCCGGCAGCACCACGCCGGAGCCGAAGCCGTGGTAGGCGCTCTGGATGAACGAGACCATGTTGCCTTCGCCGTCGGCGGTGGCGATGTACACCGTGCCGCTGGCGTGCGGGTCGCCATGCTGCGGCGCCTGGGCGCGCTCGCCGATCTCGGCGCGGCGGCGTGCGGCGTAGTCGTCGCTGAGCAGGGCGCTGGCGGCCACGCGCATGTGCTCGGGGTCGGTGATGTAGTGCAGGCCGTCGGCGTAGGCCTTCTTCATCGCCTCCAGCTGGCGGTGCCAGGTGAGCTGGCTGTCGCGCTGGTCGAAGTCGAAGCCCTGGAGAATCTTCAGGGTCATCAGGGCGATCAGGCCCTGGCCACTCGGCGGGATTTCCCAGACGTCGTAGCCACGGTAGTTGGCCTTGATCGGCTCGACCCACTTCGGCCGGTAGTCGGCCAGGTCGGTGGCGCTCAGGTGGCCGCCGGTCAGCGCCGAATGCACCGCCAGGCGCTGGGCGATGGCGCCGCGGTAGAAGCTTTCGCAGTGGGTCTTCGCCAGCTCCTCCAGGGTGCGCGCCTGGGCCGGGTTGCGGAACAGCTGGCCGGCCTGCGGCGCCTCGCCGTCGATCAGGAAGGTCTCGAACCAGGCCTCCAGCGCCGGCTCGCGCTCGCGGCTGGCCTGGTACTCCTCCTGTGCGATGCGCCACTGGTGGGCGACCACCGGCGACACCGGAAAGCCGTCGCGGGCCAGGGCGATGGCCGGCTGCAGCAAGTCGGCGAACGGCAGCTTGCCGAAGCGCTCGGACAGCGCGGCCCAGGCCGAGGGAATGCCCGGCACGGTCACCGGCAGCCAGCCGTGCACCGGCATCGTGTCGTGGCCGGCGGCCTTTACCGCGTCGATCGACAGCGAAGCCGGCGCGCGGCCGCTGGCGTCCAGGCCGTGCAACTGGTCCTTGACCCAGACCAGGGCGAAGGCGTCGCCGCCGATGGCGCAGCCGGTGGGCTCCACCACCGTCAGCGCCGCCGCCGTGGCGATGGCCGCGTCTATGGCGTTGCCGCCGGCGCGCAGCATGGCGATGCCGGCCTCGGCGGCCAGCGGCTGCGAGGCGGCGACCATCCCGTTGCGGGCGAAGACGCTCTGGCGCTGGGAGGCGTAGGGGTATTCGTGAGCGGAAAACTTAAGCATGGCAGGGCTCTTCGCAGGTCATTGGCCGGTCTTGATGCGGGTCCATTCGCGGGTGATCACGCGCTGGATGTTCGGCGGCAGGTCGGCGGAAACGAACAGCTTGTCGACCACCGCGTCGCTGGGGTAAATGCCGGGGTTGTCGCGCACCTTGGGGTCGAGCAGGGCGGTGGCGTCCTTGTTCGGGTTGGCGTAGCCGACGTAGTCGCTGACCGGGGCGATCACCTTCGGTTGCAGCAGGTAGTCGACCAGGGCCAGGGCGCCGGCCGGGTTCTGCGCGTCACGCGGGATGGCCAGCATGTCGAACCAGAGGTTGGCGCCTTCCTTGGGGATCACGTAGCGGATGTCGATGTGCTTGCCGGCGTCCTTGGCGCGGCTCTGCGCCTGCATCACGTCGCCGGAATAGCCGATGGCCACGCAGATGTCGCCGTTGGCGAGGTCGGTGGGGTAGCGCGAGGAGTGGAAGTAGGTCACCGAGGGCGCGAGCTTCTGCAGCAGCGCCGAGGCCTTCTTGTAGTCGTCGGGGTTGCGGCTGTTCGGGTCCAGCCCCAGGTAGTGCAGGGCCTGCGGGATGATCTTCACCGGCGCGTCGAGGAAGGCCACGCCGCAACCGTGCAGCTTGGCCAGGTTTTCCGGCTTGAACACCAGGTCCCAGGAGTCCAGGGGGGCGTTGTCGCCGAGCGCGGCCTTGACCTTGTCGTAGTTGTAGCCGATGCCCACGGTGCCCCACATGTACGGCACGGCGTACTTGTTGCCCGGGTCGGCGGCTTCCAGGCGCTGCATCAGGCGCGGGTCCAGGTGCTGCCAGTTGGGCAGCTTGCTGCGGTCCAGCGGCTGGTACACGCCGGCCTTGATCTGCTTGGTGAGGAACTGGCTGGAGGGCACCACCAGGTCGTAGCCGGAATGGCCGGAGAGCAGCTTGGCCTCGAGCATCTCGTTGGTGTCGAAGACGTCGTACTGGACCTTGATGCCGCTGTCCTTCTGGAAGTCCTTGAGGGTTTCCGGGCCCATGTAGTCGGACCAGTTGTAGAAGCGCACCAGCTTGTCGTCGGCCTGGGCGGTGGCGCAGGCGAGGAGGGTGAGGCTGGCGAGCAGAACGCGGTTGCGCATGGCTTGTCCTTGTCGTTGTCAGAGTACGCGGCTGAGGAATTCCCGCGTGCGCGGGTGGTGCGGGTTGCCGAACACCTGGCCCGGCGGGCCTTCTTCGATGAGCTCGCCCAGGTGCAGCACCACCACGCGGTCGGCCACTTCGCGGGCGAAGCCCATCTCGTGGGTCACCACCACCATGGTCATGCCTTCCTCGGCCAGTTCCTTCATCACCTGCAGCACCTCGCCGACGGTTTCCGGGTCGAGCGCGCTGGTGGGTTCGTCGAACAGCATCGCCTGGGGCTTCATCGCCAGGGCGCGGGCGATGGCCACGCGCTGCTGCTGGCCGCCGGAGAGCTGCGCCGGGTAGTGCTCGGCCTTGTCGCTCAGGCGCACCCGGGCGAGCAGCCGGCGCGCCAGCTCGACGGCTTCGCCGCGCGGCACGCCGAGCACCTGGATGGGCGCCTCGATGATGTTCTCCAGCACGGTCATGTGCGGGAACAGGTTGAAGCGCTGGAACACCATGCCGATGTCGCGGCGACGGCGGGCGATGTTGCTCTCCGAGTCACGCACCAGCTTGCCGTCGGTGCGCTCGCGGTAGCCCATCAGCGCGCCGTTGACGCGGATGCTGCCGCCCTGGATGTCCTCCAGCAGGTTGATGCAGCGGATGAAGGTGGTCTTGCCCGAGCCCGAGGCGCCGATCAGCACCACCACCTCGCCCTTGTGCACGTCCAGCGACACGCCCTTGAGAATCTCCAGTTCGCCGAAGGCCTTGTGCACGTCGCGGGCCTGGATCACCACTTCTTTCGCGGTCGGGATCATCTCAACGCCCCCTCAGCAGTTTCATGGCCTGCTGGCCGAACATCCGGCTCGGCGCCGGGGCGTGGCCCTCGGACTTGCCGAAGCGCTTCTCCAGCCAGCGCTGGAAGAAGCCCCAGAGGGTGGTCAGCAGCAGGAAGTAGATGGCCACCACCAGGTACAGCTCGAACACGCGGAAGGTCGCCGACGTCACCATCTGGGTGCTCAGCAGCAGCTCCTGCACGCCGATCACGCTGACCAGCGTGGTGTTCTTCAGCATCACGTTGAACTCGTTGCCCAGCGGCGGCACGATCACCCGGAAGGCCTGGGGCAGCACGATGCGCCGCATCAGTTTCGGGAAGGTCATGCCCAGCGAGCGCCCGGCCTCGTACTGGCCCTTGTCCACCGCGCCGATACCGGCGCGGATGATCTCGGCCATGTAGGCGCCTTCGTTGAGGCCCAGGGCGATGATCGCCGCCTGGATGTTGCCGGGCAGGATGAACAGCCCCAGGTCCAGGTCCTCGAAGCGGAACACCCCGCCGGCGGCCAGCGCCGTGTAGAGGAAGACGATCTGCACCAGCAGCGGCGTGCCGCGCATCAGCCACACGTAGAAGCGCACCGGGTATTGCAGCAGCGGGTTGGACGACAGCCGCATCAGCGCCGCCAGCAGCCCGAGCGCGCAGCCCAGGAGCATGGCGCAGACGGCGATCACGCAGGTCAGCCACAGGCCGTACAGGTAGACGTCACTCGGCTTGAGCAGGTATTGCCAGAACACGTCCCAGCTGAAGTTCATGGTCGGTCACCTCAGTCCAGCTTGTCGCCTTCGATGTGCCACTTGGCGAGCAACGCCTGGTAGCTGCCGTCGGCCTGCATGTCCGTGATGATCTGCTGCACGGCTTCGCTGAGCTGCTTGTCGTCCTTGCGGATGCCCAGGCCGGTGAGGATGCGGGCGAAGGCCGGCACGCCGATCTCGAACAGGTCCGGAGCCATGCCCTGGTAGTAGCCGGCGGTCTCCACGGTGGTGCCGTAGGCGTCGGCCTGGCGGATGCGCAGGGCCTGGAAGGCGTCGGTGTCGGTGTTGTAGACGATGACCTTCAGCGGCGCCTTGCCGGCCTGCTTGAGCTTCTCGTTGTGGGCGTCGAGCAGGGTGCGGATGGTCGAGCCGTTGAGCACCGCGACCTTCTTCCCGGAGAGGTCATCGAGGGTATGGATGCCCTCGGGGTTGCCCTTGGCCACCACCACGGCCTGGCTGGAGTACATGTAGTTGACCATGTCGATCACTTCGCGCCGCTCGGGCTTGTCGAACAGCTGGTCGACCAGCATGTCGCACTGCTTGGCCAGCAGCGCCGGGATCAGCCCGGAGAAGGGCGTCACCCGCCACTCGATCTTCTTGTCGCCGAGGCGCTTGGCGATGGCCTCGCCGAGGTCGACGGTGACCCCGGTGAGCTTCTGCGACGGGTCGTAGAAGCCCATCGGCGGCGAATCCATGCCGCCGCAGAACACCAGCTTGTTGGCGTCCTTCAGGCGGTCGGGAATCTTCACCGCGTCGGCGTGCGCCAACGGGGCGGTCAGGCAGAGGGCAAGAAGGCACTGCGGGATCCTGCGTACGAACATGTTCAGCTCCAGTGGGTGAGGTTGCCGGGGCAGTTCAGTGGGACAGGCGAAGGTCGGGTCTCAGGCGCCCGTTGCTTCGAGGAACTCCAGTAGCGAGGGCACGGTGCCCTCGATGTGCTCGCAGAGCACCCGCTCGGCCTCGCGGGCGTCGCCGCTGCGCAGGGCGTCGAGGATCACCGCGTGTTCCTCGCGGGCGCTCATGGGTTTGTCGACGTGCTGCAGCCACAGGCGCATGTGCGGCTCGATCACCGAGTACAGGGCGTTGATCTGCCGCAGCAGGCGCGGGCGCTCGGCCAGGCTGCAGAGGTACTCGTGGAAGGCGCGGTGGCGGCCGACCCATTCGGCGCTGTCGTCGCGGTAGTCGTCCATCTCGTCCAGCAGCCGCTCCAGGCGCGACAGGTGGCGCTCGTTGAGCTTGGGCACGGCGAGGCGGATGGCCAGGCCCTCGAGGGCGCTGCGCATCTCGAAGACTTCGCGCATCTCCTCGAGGTTCAGGCCGCTGACGATGGCCCCGCGGTTCGGCCGCAAGGTCACCAGGCCCTCGGCGGCCAGGCGGCGGAAGGCCTCGCGCACCGGCATGCGGCTCATGCCGATGTCGTTGGCGATGTCCTCGGCGATCAGGCGGTCGCCGGTGCGGTACTGGCCCTTGCAGATGGCGTCCAGCAGGTAGCTGTAGGCCTCTTCTTCGGCGGTGACGGGTTGGCGATCGTAGTTGGGAACCAGGCGCATGGGATGCTCCATATGAATTTCTGTATCCAATTATCCATGTAGGCAAAAATGCAGAAGCCGTGCCAGGTTGCCTTGGAATGAATCAAGTGATTGATCGGGCGGCGATTTGTCCGCGTTCAGGGGCGGGCGATCGCGCATCGCGGGAGCGTGAAAAGGTAACGCGGTGCACCATCGAGGGGCGGGGCGGGCACTTGGGTAACAGTGCTGGGGCGTTTTCGCTGTCCGCCGTGAGGTCATTCGGCAGCGGGGCGCCTGCAAGCGCCTGGCGGGGCTTCGGGAATGACGGAGGATTCCGTTGGTTGATTCGCCAGGGGTTTTCGAAATCGCTGCAAGGCCCGTCCTTGACGTGTCGGCTGGCTTCTGTTCAGCTTCGCCACCCCGCTCGGGCAGGGCGCGCTGGAGACCCGGCGCTTGCAAATTGACGGTGGTGTTCCAAGCTAGGTCAGGGCATCGCTTTCTGTTAAGGTTCGTGGATTCGACGGCGCGCACGGCGCCGGGTCCCTACTTCTTTATGCATGAGGTGCTGAGTGATCAAGGTGCTGGTGGTCGATGACCACGATCTGGTGCGCACCGGAATTACCCGCATGCTTGCCGACATCGAGGGCTTGCAGGTAGTGGGGCAGGCCGACTCCGGCGAAGACGCCCTGAAGCTGGCCCGCGAGCTCAAGCCCGACGTCGTTCTCATGGACGTGAAGATGCCCGGCATCGGTGGCCTGGAAGCCACCCGCAAGCTGATGCGCAGCCAGCCCGACGTGCGCGTGCTGGCGGTGACCGTCTGCGAGGAAGACCCGTTCCCCACGCGCCTCATGCAGGCCGGCGCTTCCGGTTACCTGACCAAGGGCGCGGCGCTGGAGGAGATGGTCCAGGCCATCCGCCAGGTGTTCGCCGGGCAGCGCTACATCAGCCCGCAGATCGCCCAGAGCCTGGCGCTGAAATCCTTCGAGCCGGAGAAGGGCGCCTCGCCGTTCGACTCGCTGTCCGAGCGCGAGATCCAGATCGCCCTGATGATCGCCAACTGCCACAAGGTGCAGAGCATCTCCGACAAGCTCTGCCTGTCGCCGAAGACGGTGAACACCTACCGCTACCGCATCTTCGAGAAGCTCTCCATCACCAGCGACGTCGAACTGGCGCTGCTGGCGGTGCGCCACGGCATGGTGGATGCCAGCAACTAGATGAGCGGCGTGTTCGATTCGGCGGCCTTCCTCGCCACCTGCAGCGGCCGCCCCGGCGTCTACCGCATGTTCGATGCGGAAGCCAAGCTGCTCTACGTGGGCAAGGCGAAGAATCTCAAGAAGCGCCTGGCCAGCTACTTCCGCAAGGCCGGCCTGGCGCCGAAGACCGCTGCCCTGGTGGCGCGCATCGCCCAGGTCGAGACCACCATCACCGCCAACGAGACCGAGGCCCTGCTGCTCGAGCAGACCCTCATCAAGGAATGGCGGCCGCCGTACAACATCCTGCTGCGCGACGACAAGTCGTACCCCTACGTCTTCCTTTCCAGCGAGGACGAGTACCCGCGCCTGTCGCTGCACCGCGGCGCGAAGAAGCGCAAGGGCCGCTACTTCGGGCCCTACCCGAGCGCCGGGGCGATCCGCGAGAGCCTGGCCCTGCTGCAGAAGGCCTTCCTGGTGCGGCAGTGCGAGGACAGCTACTTCCGCAACCGCACCCGGCCGTGCCTGCAGTACCAGATCAAGCGTTGCAAGGGCCCCTGCGTCGGCCTGGTCAGCCCCGAGGAATACGCCGAAGACGTACGCCACTCGGTGATGTTCCTCGAAGGCCGCAGCAACCAGCTGGCCGAGGAACTCAGCGGCGAGATGGAGCAGGCGGCCATGCGCCTGGAGTTCGAACGCGCCGCCGAACTGCGCGACCAGGTCGCCATCCTGCGCCGCGTGCAGGACCAGCAGAGCATGGAGGGCGGCAACGGCGACGTCGACATCATCGCCGCCATGGTCAACCCCGGCGGCGCCTGCGTGCACCTGATCAGCGTGCGCGGCGGGCGTGTGCTCGGCAGCAAGAACTTCTTCCCGCAGGTGGGCATAGAAGAGGAGGTCGGCGAGGTACTGCTGGCCTTCCTCGGCCAGTACTACCTGAGCCACCACGAGCGCGAACTGCCGGCGGAGCTGATCGTCAACGCCGTGCACGAAGACTTCCCGGTGCTGGTCGAGGCCATCGCCAGCGCCCGAGGCCGCGAACTGGAAATCAGCCACCGGGTGCGCGGCACCCGCGCGCGCTGGCAGCAACTGGCGATCACCAACGCCGAACAGGCCCTGGCCGCGCGCCTGGCCAACCGCCAGCACGTGGCCGCGCGCTTCGACGCCCTGGCCGAAGCCCTCGGCCTGGACGAACCGCCGCAGCGCCTCGAATGCTTCGACATCAGCCATTCCAGCGGCGAAGCCACGGTGGCGTCCTGCGTGGTGTTCGGCCCCGAGGGCCCGCTGAAGTCCGACTACCGTCGCTTCAACATCGAGGGCATCACCCCCGGTGACGACTACGCGGCCATGCACCAGGCCCTGACCCGGCGCTTCAGCCGGCTCAAGGATGGCGAGGGCAAGATGCCCGACATCCTCCTGGTGGACGGCGGCAAGGGCCAGCTGGCCATGGCCCAGGAAGTGCTGCAGGAACTCTCGGTGGCCGGGCTCATCCTGCTCGGCGTGGCCAAGGGCGTGACCCGCAAGCCGGGCCTGGAAACCCTCTACCTGAACGACGCCGCCCACGAATTCACCCTGCCGGGCAACTCCCCGGCGCTGCACCTGATCCAGCAGATCCGCGACGAGTCGCACCGCTTCGCCATCACCGGCCACCGCGCCCGGCGTGGCAAGGCCCGGCGCACCTCGAGCCTGGAAGAGGTGGCCGGGGTAGGGCCCAAGCGCCGCCGCGACCTGCTCAAGCATTTCGGTGGGTTGCAGGAACTCGGCCGCGCCAGTATCGAGGAAATCGCCAAGGCCCCGGGTATCAGCAAAAAGCTGGCCGAGCAGATTTATGCTGCCCTGCACAGCGAGTAGAATGCCGGGCTCAACTCACCGGCCAGTGGTCCCGATGAATATTCCGAACCTGCTCACACTGCTACGCGTCCTGCTCATCCCGATCTTCATCCTGCTGTTCTACATGCCGTTCCCCGGCAGCCACCTGGCCTCCAGCGCGGTCTTCGCTCTGGCCGCGGCAACCGACTGGCTGGATGGATACCTGGCGCGCAAGCTGGGGCAGAGCACGCCTTTCGGTGCCTTCCTCGACCCGGTGGCGGACAAGCTGATGGTCGCGGTGGCCCTGGTGCTGCTGGTGGAAGAGCACGCCAACCTGTGGCTGACCCTGCCGGCGGTGATCATCATCGGCCGCGAGATCGTGGTCTCGGCGCTGCGCGAGTGGATGGCCGAACTGGGTGCCCGCGCGCACGTCGCCGTATCCAGCCTGGGCAAGTGGAAAACCGCCGCACAGATGGCGGCCCTGGTGATCCTGCTGGCCAACCCGCCGGTCTTCACCTTCTGGGTGCTGGTCGGTTACGCGCTGCTGATCGTCGCCGCGGCCCTGACCCTGTGGTCCATGCTGCACTACCTGGTAGCCGCCTGGCCGCACCTGAGCACCACCCCAAAAGAGAAATAACTTTTTTTGAATCAAAGGGTTGACGTGGGTTCAGAAAAAGATAGAATGGCGCCCGTCAACACGACGCGGGAATAGCTCAGTTGGTAGAGCACGACCTTGCCAAGGTCGGGGTCGCGAGTTCGAGTCTCGTTTCCCGCTCCAAATCAAGACCTTTCGCAGGCGCCACGCGGTAGGTCGAAAGCTTCAAAGTGGTTCTTCCACTAGTGTCATGGCTGAGTTGCAGAGTGGTTATGCACCGGATTGCAAATCCGTGAACGCCGGTTCGATTCCGACCTCAGCCTCCAAAGTGAAAGCCCCGTAGATGCGAATCTACGGGGCTTTTTCTTTGCCTCCGATAAAGCTTCTTGGCAATCGAGCGGCCTTGTCGGCCTGGCGGCGCGCATACTGGAAAGGGCCGGTCTTCCCGTCATTCGATGCGCCGCCTCTGGCGCAGATCGTTGCTCGCCGCGCGGATTCTCGTTGTCGCCAGTTGATTTCCCGGTTTCATTCTAAGACACCATGCGCGCCCTGTATCGAGCGCCTTGCGGATCCCGATTTCAATAACATGGCTCTTGCTGGTTTATTGAGTCTTCATTGCTGTTGTTCGACGTGCAGGCGTGGCTGATTTAGTCGAGCTAAAGCTCTTCTGTTTGCAAGTATGAAAATTCAATAAGGAGTTGTTTCTTGTTTTTATAAGAATACTCCTATGGATCTGTAGTCCTGTTCTCTTTTATATCTGAAACCCAATATTGCGATTGAATAAACCGGGGTAACTGGCAGTCTCGGAGGCCGGTTGCCCTGCAACGGTTTGCAGGCGTCGGCCGGAGGGGAGGGTTTCTAGTAAGAGGCCGGATCGCTTGCCCGACTGACTGGCAGATATATCGGCTCGGAAAATAGGGAGAGGTCCTGGTTCAATCGCGCACACCAGTATGTCCGTGGGTGCTGATAACTAGTGTGCGCTTGCATTAATCAATGGATTGTAAAGGCAGGAACGCAATGGCATCGGATAGTTTCCAGAATGAAGTTCCAAAGGCTCGCGTAAACATAAAGCTCGACCTGCACACTGGTGGTGCGCAGAAAAAGGTGGAGTTGCCCCTGAAGCTCATGGTGATGGGGGACTATAGCAACGGCCGTGAACAGCGCCCGCTGTCCGAACGAAGCAAGGTCGACATCAACAAGAACAACTTCAACAACGTACTGACGGAGTTTCACCCCCGCGTGAAACTTGCTGTTCCCAATACGCTGGTTGACGACGGCTCCGACACTTCCGTCGAGCTGACCTTCCGCAACATGAAGGATTTCGAGCCCGAGCAGGTGGCCAGGCAGATGCCCGAACTGCGCGCGATGCTGGCCATGCGCAATCTGCTCCGCGACCTCAAGTCCAACCTGCTGGACAACGCCACGTTCCGCCGCGAGCTGGAACGCATCCTCAAGGACGACGCGCTGAGTGACAAGTTGCGTGCCGAATTGGCCCAGTTGGCTCCCCAAGATCGCTAACCGACAACTCAAGGAGGGAATCATGTCCACCGAAGGGACCGCCGCGAACACCGGCACCGCCAAGACATTGGATCGAGAAGGCCATGGCGTGTACGCCAGCCTGTTCGACAAGATCAATCTCAACCCGGTGTCGCAACTCGCCGACATCGAAGTCTTCCAGAACAGCGATGCGCTTTCCGAGGCCTCCGCCGATGAGCGAGTGACCGCCGCGGTCAGCGTCTTCCTCGACCTGTTGAAACAGTCGTCGCAGAAAGTCGAACGCCTGGACAAGACGCTGCTCGACGAGCACATCGCCGCCCTGGACGCCCAGATCAGCCGGCAGCTGGACGCGGTGATGCACCACGTGGACTTCCAGCGGGTGGAGTCGACCTGGCGTGGCGTGAAGTCACTGATCGACCAGACGGACTTCCGCCAGAACGTTCGCATCGAACTGCTCGACATCAGCAAGGATCACCTGGTACAGGACTTCGAGGACGCGCCGGAAATCGCCCAGAGCGGCCTCTACGTCCACACCTATACCCAGGAATACGACACCCCCGGGGGTGAGCCCATCGCCGCCGCCATTTCCAACTACGAATTCGGCCGGGGCCCGCAGGACATCGCGCTGCTGCGCAACATCTCGAAGGTTTCGGCCGCGGCGCACATGCCCTTCATCGGCTCGGTGGGGCCAGCCTTCTTCGGCAAGGAAAGCATGGAGGAGGTCGCGGCGATCAAGGATATCGGCAACTACTTCGACCGCGCCGAATACCTCAAGTGGAAGTCCTTCCGCGACACCGACGATGCGCGTTACATCGGCCTGACCATGCCGCGCGTGCTGGGCCGTCTGCCGTATGGCCCCGATACCATTCCGGTGCGCGGGTTCAACTACATCGAGAGCGTCAAGGGGCCGGACCATGGCCGGTACCTGTGGACCAACGCCTCGTTCGCCTTCGCCGCCAACATGGTCAAGAGCTTCATCGACAATGGCTGGTGCGTTCAGATCCGTGGTCCGCAGGCCGGCGGCGCAGTCACCGACCTGCCGATCCACCTCTACGACCTGGGCACCGGCAACCAGGTGAAGATTCCTTCCGAGGTGATGATTCCGGAGACTCGCGAATTCGAATTCGCCAACCTGGGCTTCATCCCCCTGTCTTACTACAAGAATCGCGACTACGCGTGCTTCTTCTCCGCCAACTCCGCACAGAAGCCGGCACTGTACGAAACCGCCGATGCCACGGCGAACAGCCGCATCAACGCGCGCCTTCCGTACATCTTCCTGCTTTCGCGAATCGCCCATTACCTGAAGCTGATCCAGCGCGAGAACATCGGTACCACCAAGGATCGCCGTGTGCTCGAACTGGAACTGAACAACTGGATCCGCGGCCTGGTCACCGAGATGACCGACCCCAGTGATGACCTGCAGGCGTCGCACCCGTTGCGCGACGCGAAAGTCACCGTGGAAGACATCGACGACAACCCCGGTTTCTTCCGCGTGAAGCTGTACGCCATTCCGCACTTCCAGGTGGAAGGTATGGACGTCAACTTGTCGCTGGTTTCGCAGATGCCCAAGGCGAAAGCCTGAGCGGTTTCAGGGAAGAATCCATGAAGATCGACCGCCCCCTGTGGGGGGCGGGGACTTTACTGTCCCCGCAGCAATTTCAGCAGCAGGCCCTATGGGAAGCCTGGACCAACGAATGTCTCGCCCATCTGTCGGTGGTCCATCCGTGGGGCGTGCAGTCCGTGGCGCTCGACCTCGATGCGCTCCGCCTGGGCAAGATCAAGGCAACGACGATCAAGGCGCGCCTGCAGGACGGCACCTTGATCGACTCCGAGCGGACGGACCCGCTGCCGCCTGCCATCGAGCTCGCCACGCTCAAGGTCGGGAATGCATCGCAGCTGACCGTTCTGCTTGCCTTGCCCTTGTCGCAAGCCAATGGCGGCAATTGCCTTCTGGACGACGCCAAGCCGTCGCGCCCGACGCGTTACCGTCGGCGCTGGGGTGAAGTGCAGGATCTGTATGGCAACGAGAGCCAATCCATCGCGGTGCTGGAACACGCGCTGACCCTGAGGCTCGACAGCGACGAGAACGCCGAATACCTGACCTGCCCGATTGCGCGAATCGAACGGGACGCCCAGGGCGTCTGGTCCGTCGACGCTCACTACATCCCTCCGTTGCTGCGTTTCGACGCTCACTCCGGGCTGACGGGGCTGCTCAACAACCTGCTGACCCAGCTGTCGGCCAAGCGTTCGCGCCTGATGGGCATGCGCCGCGAAAGCAACCAGCGCATGGCGGACTTCGCCGTCGCCGATGTGTCGCTGTTCTGGCTGCTCAATGCACTGAACACTCAGCAGCCGGTGTTGGCTGAACTGACCTCGCGCCCGGCACGGCATCCAGAGCAGGTCTACCTGGAACTCGCCAAGCTGGCCGGCAGCCTGCTGACCTTCTCTCTGGAGCACGACATCGCTGCCGTGCCCGCCTATAGGCATGATCGGCTCGGCGATGTGTTCCCGCCGCTGTTCAGCCTGATTTCCACGTTGCTGGAGGCGAGCCTGCCCTCGCGCATGATCGCGCTCGATCTGCTGGCCGTATCCGCCAATCGGTGGCAAGCGGACCTGCATGATGCTCGTTTGCGCGATCGAGATGCGGTCGATTTCTACCTTTCTGTCCGTTCCTCGCTTCCCGCCGCGCAATTGCAGAGCCAGCTTCCGCGACTCTGCAAGGTGGGGGCACCCGACGATGTCGATCGCCTGGTCAACGCGGCACTCGACGGTGTCGCACTGCTGCCCCTTAGCCAGGTGCCGGCCGCCATCCCGATGCGCCTGGGCAACCAGTACTTTGCGCTGGACCTGGGCGATGACAAGGCACAGGCGATGCTCGACGCCGGTGTCTGCGCGCTGTACCTGCCCGGTACGCTTGCGGATGTGAAGCTCGACCTGTTCGCGGTACTGCGCTCATGAACGCCAGGCTCAGCTCCGTTGCGGACATCGATGCCGTATTGCAGAACACCTATCTGCTGGTTGTGGAGCTACGGCAGGGGGCTTCCGTCCAGGGCAGCCCGAACCTGTGGCGGCACTGCACCGAGCAGGTGGAAAACACCCGTCGAAACCTGGAAGCGGCGGGAGTAAGCCTGCGCTCGATCGACCAGATCTGCTACGCGCAATGTGCATTGCTCGATGAGACCGTACTTGGCCATGCGAAGGATGCCGCGCATGCCGCGTGGGCGGCTACACCGTTGCAGGCGCATTTCTTCAGCCGCCACCAGGCCGGCCTCCAGCTGTACGAAGACATGCGCGAAGCCCTGGCCGAGCCGGCGCCTGACAGACTGGTACTGACTTGCTACCACCGCGTCTTGATGCTCGGCTTCCAGGGGCGCTATCAGGGCGCCCTGGCCCCCGAGCGCGAGCAATTGATCGCGGCGCTCGCCGAACGGGTGGAGCCGTTCGCGCTGGGCAAGGACTCTGCGGTCCTCGTGCGCGCGGCTCAACCGGGATGGCGCAGGTGGTTCGGCACCCCCTGGTTGCACGTCGTGTTGGCAGGGTTGGTACTGGCCAGCCTTTGGTGGGCGCTGAACCGTTCTCTCGTCGATGCCGTCGGCAACTTGCTGCCAGGCAGTACCTGAGGACGCCGCATGATGCTGAAACTGACACGCGGGCTCTGGGTATGGGCTGGCTTACTCGCCCTGGCGCTGGTGCTCGTGATCTTGCCACTGAGCCCCGGAAACCGAGCCATCTGTGCGCTGTTCATCATCGCGCTGGTTGCTTTCGCCTGGAGTGTTACTGGGCGACGCGCGGCCAGGAGCTCCGCGGCATTGCATTTGCTGGAGGGCGATGGACTGCCACCGTCGGAGTACCGGCAGCCTGTCGTACTGGTTTGTGGTGAAGCGCTGGACTCGATGTTCGGCGCCGAGTCCACCCAGCCCCTGGCGCTGCGGCTGACCGATCAGGGGTGCTATCTGCGTGTTCCCGCGTTCGCCCGGTTGCCAGGTCTGCTCGACGCCCTGCTGGTGCAGCGGCCGCACTGGGCTCGTCAGTTGAGCGTGCTCTACGTGGTCAATCCGGCGGATCAGGATGACCAGGCAGAGTTCGCCGGTCAGGTCCGTGGTTTTCGGCACCAGTTGGCCATCGCGCGCAAGCGCGGAGCCCCCTTGCCTCTGATCGTGGTCAGCTACCAGCGGGGCCGCATGGAGGAGGGCGTCTGGTTCACCAGGGAGGCCGGGAAGGATGACCTCGCAGCGCGAGAAGCGAACGTTTGCCTGGAGCTGGCTCATTGGGCGTCTCGTCCGGAAACACTTGCCGGGCGGGCTGCACGCATGCAGGCGAGCATTCAGGCGGGAAGCGCCGCCCGCTGGCTGGAGCAGCAAGTTCTGACGCACCTGATTGACCGCGAGCAACGCGATTCAACCTGCCCACCCGTTGCCTATGCCGTGGCGTTGGTGCCGGCGTTGCCCTGCGTGGCAAACAGCCTCTGGGCGCAATGGCGGCAGGGGCAGACGGGGTTGATTGGCTCCGAGCCCTCTGGCTCGGCACATCAACTGCGATTCCCTGATCCGCTACTGCATGTGTTGCCCAGGCAGTCCGAGTACACCCCCGCGCGACGTACCGGCCTTCGGGCACTCTGGCTGTTCGTCCTGGCCAGTGGTATTGGCATGGCCAGTTCGGCCTGGCAGAACCACCTGCTTCTGCGCCAGGTCAGCGACGACCTGCGCCGCTACCAGGCCATCCCGCAGCCCGCGCATCGGGAGCAACCCGAGTTCGCACTGAAGGAAGCGGCGGTTACCGTGCTGAAAAACGACGCCGAGCGACTCGACGGCTACTACCGGCAGGGTGCACCTATGTTCCTTGGGCTCGGCCTGTACACCGGCGAGCAGCTACGGGTTCCGCTTCAGGCCGCTATCGCCGCTCATCGCGAACCGCCAGAGCCACCGACGCCGAAGATTCCTGATCCGGTACGCCTGGACAGCCTTTCGCTCTTCGCCAGTGGCAGCGCCGACCTCAAACCGGGTTCGACCAAGGTGCTGATCAGCGCGCTGGTGGACATCAAGGCGCAGCCCGGCTGGCTGATCGTCATCGCCGGGCACACCGACGTAACCGGCGATCCCCGGCGCAACTTGCTGTTGTCCCGAGCTCGCGCGGCGGCGGTGCGCGACTGGATGCAGCGCATGGGCGACATACCCGACTCCTGCTTCGCGGTCCAGGGTTTTGGCGCCGACCAACCGATTGCAAGCAACGACACCCCGGAGGGGCGCGCAGCCAACCGCCGGGTCGATATCCGTCTGGTTCCGGAGGAGGGGGCCTGCGTGCTTCCGGCTCGGGTTTCCAGCGGTCAACCCCAGTCGCGGCAATCGCCAGCGGCGCAATTGACTCTGTAGAAGGAACTTCACATGGCTATTCCAGTTTACCTGTGGCTCAAGGACGACGGTGGCGCGGACATCAAGGGTTCGGTCGACGTCCAGAAGCGCGAAGGCAGCGTCGAAGTGGTGGCTCAGGACCACAGTCTGTACATCCCCACCGACAACAACACCGGCAAGCTGACCGGTACGCGCATCCACACGCCGTTCAAGTTCACCAAGGAAGTCGATGCCTCCAGCCCCTACCTGTACAAGGCCGTGAGCTCGGGGCAGACCCTCAAGAGCGCCGAATTCAAGTGGTACCGCATCGATGATGCCGGCCAGGAGGTCGAGTACTTCAACACCCTCCTGGAGAACGTCAAGGTGGTGAGGGTCGCGCCGAAAATGCACGACGTGAAAGACCCGGCCAAGGAGAAGCACAACCACCTGGAAGAGATTGAGCTGCGCTACGAGAAGATCACCTGGACCTACAAGGACGGCAACATCATCCACTCCGACGCCTGGAACGAACGTCAGAGCGCCTGATCGCGCCCGCTCGACCGGCGGGGTAGCCGCCGGTCGACGATCGCGCTGACTCATTCCCAGTCCTTGCCGCCGGAAGGTATCGGCGCAAGGTGAACGCCAGCAAGGATCGCCCCATGGCCCAGTCCACCCATCTGCTCCGTCGTCTCAATCCACATTGTGCGCAAGCTCTGAGCGCAGCGGCTTCGCTGTGCCAAACCCGCGCGCACCCCTACATCACCGTCGAGCACTGGCTGCTCAAGCTGCTGGAGCAGGGAGAGGGCGACCTGGCCCTGATCGCGCGGCGTTATGAATGGGACATGGATGGGGTCTGGCAAGGCTTGCTGGGCCATCTGGACGAGTTACCGCGCAGCGTTCGAGACAAACCACAGCTGTCGGCGAAACTCCAGCAACTGGTCAAGGACGCCTGGCTGTTCGCCTCACTGCATGGCGACGCCGAAACCCTGCGCTCGGCGCACCTACTGGGAGCCCTGAACGAAACCCCGACGCTGCTCGAATGCAACGCCGCCTGGCCGTTGTTGAGCATCGCTGCTGCGCAGATCGAGCGCCTGCTGCCGATGCTGGACGCCCAGTCCCAGGAACGCCACGCCATCCAGCGGGAGGCGGCCCTGGCCGATCCGTCTCACGTCTTTGCCGACAAGCAGTCTTCCGCGAGCGATGGAGCTGTCGCCGTCCTCGACAGGTTCACCCAGGACATTACGGCCAAGGCACGTGCAGGTGGCATTGACCCTGTCTTCGGGCGGGACAACGAAATCCGCCAGGTCATCGACATCCTCGGTCGCCGGCGCAAGAACAATCCGATTCTGGTCGGCGAGCCCGGCGTCGGCAAAACCGCCCTGGTCGAAGGCCTGGCCTTGCGCGTGGCCGACGGCAACGTGCCGGACGCGCTCAAGCAGGTCAGCGTGCGCACGCTTGACCTCGGCCTGCTGCAGGCCGGCGCTGGCGTGAAAGGCGAGTTCGAACAACGCCTGAAGAACGTCATAGACGCCGTTCAGCAGTCGCCATCGCCGATCCTCCTATTTATCGACGAAGCCCACACCCTGATCGGCGCGGGCAACCAGGCCGGTGGCGCCGATGCCGCCAACCTGCTCAAGCCGGCACTGGCCCGCGGCGAACTGCGCACCATCGCGGCGACCACCTGGTCGGAATACAAGCAGTACTTCGAGCGCGATGCCGCCCTTGAACGGCGCTTCCAGATGATCAAGGTCGACGAGCCCGATGATGCCAATGCCTGCCTGATGCTCCGGGGCCTGAAGGCGCGCTACGCCAGCCACCATGGTGTGCATATCCAGGATGCCGCGGTGCAGGCTGCGGTGACGCTGTCGCGCCGCTACCTGACCGGCCGCCAATTGCCGGACAAGGCGGTGGACCTGCTCGACACTGCCAGCGCGCGCGTACGCATGAGCCTCGATTGCGAACCGCAACCCCTGGTGCAACTCAGGGCCGAGCGGGAAGCGCTGGTCCTGGAGCGCCAGGCACTTGAAGAGGACGCCAGGCTCAGCGGCTCGATGGCTATCGAGCGCCTGGCCGCCATCGGCGTGCGCGAGTTGGAGCTGCAGGCCCAACTCGATCGGTTGCAGGAGCAGCACCAGCAGGAGCTGGCGATCACCCATGAGCTGCTCGAATCGCGCCGCAGCTCACCCTCGGCGTGCATGGCATTGCAGGAACGCCTGGCCGTCGTGCAGGGCGAGCAGGCGTTGATCTCGCTGGACGTCGATGCCCACAGCGTCGCCGAAGTCATTGCGGACTGGACAGGAGTACCGTTGGGCAGCCTGCTCAAGGACGAACAGGCGAACCTGCTCGACCTCGAGCGGCAACTGGGACAACGCGTCATCGGACAGGACAGCGCCCTGTCCGCCATGGCCGCGCGCTTGCGCGCCGCGAAGACCGGGCTGACCTCGGAAAGCGCGCCGCTGGGTGTTTTCCTGTTGGTGGGCACCAGCGGCGTCGGCAAGACCGAAACCGCCCTGGCGCTCGCCGACTGCCTGTTCGGCGGCGAAAAGTCGCTGGTCACCATCAACCTCTCCGAATACCAGGAAGCCCACACCGTCAGCCAGCTCAAAGGCTCGCCGCCCGGCTATGTCGGCTACGGGCAGGGCGGCGTGCTGACCGAAGCGGTACGCCAGCGTCCCTACAGCGTGGTGTTGCTCGATGAAGTGGAGAAGGCCCACAGGGATGTACTCGACCTGTTCTACCAGGTGTTCGACCGCGGTTTCATGCGCGATGGCGAAGGGCGAGAAATAGACTTCCGCAACACCGTCATCCTGATGACCTCGAACCTCGGCAGCGACCAGTTGCAGGCGCTGCTGGAGGAGCGCCCCGAGGCCGGCGACGGCGACCTGCAGGAGCTGCTGCGGCCCGTGCTGCGCGAACACTTCCAGCCGGCGCTGCTGGCCCGTTTCCAGACGTTGATCTACCGGCCGCTGGATGCCGACGCGCTCAAGCGGATCGTGGCGATCAAGCTTGGCCAGGTCGCGGAGCGCCTGCAGCGTCACTACGGCATCGCCTGCCAGGTCGACCCGGAGCTCAGCGATGCGCTGGTTGCGGCCTGCCTGCTGCCCGACAGCGGTGCCCGCAATATCGACAGCCTGCTCAACCAGCAGATCCTGCCGGTGCTCAGCCAACAGCTGCTGCAACGCCAGGCCGCTCAACGCAGGGCTACAGGCGTCATCCTGGCCTACAGCCCTGAAGACGGAATCGCCCTGGAGTTCCACGAAGGGCCGATGGCCCTTGAATGCTCGGAGGCCTGACAGATGCTCAACGAGATCCGTACCTTCTTCGACCACAGCCGGCACACCCTCAGCGTCGAGGGTCTGGATGCACCCTTGGACGTCCTGGCGTTCGAAGGGGAAGAGCGCCTCAGCCGGCCGTTCCATTACCGCATCGAGTTCACCAGCCCGGCGCAGGACATCGCCGCCGACAGCCTGCTCTGCAAGGACGCCAGCTTCAGCCTGCGCGCGGCGCCCAGCGCAACCGTGATTCCCGGCTATACGCCGCCAATCGTAGCGCCGCTGCGCACCCTGCATGGCGTCATCACGCATTTCACGCGTCTGTCGGCCTCACG
>NZ_JARJLT010000018.1 GCF_029335315.1 Pseudomonas citronellolis | reverse complement strand
CTGTCGAGGCTGCTGCGCTGATCGCTGAGCACCCAGTCGATCTCCTCGCGACGCGCCTCGGCGACTTCGTCGATGGCCTTGCGCACCTGCCCTTCCCAGGCCTGGCGGGTGAACACGCCAGGAACCGTGTTGGGGGTATCGAACAGCATCGACGCGTCGGTTTCGCCGATCATCTCCATCAGGCTCATGGCGGCGTAGTCGTTACTCGCCCGTTCGAGTACCTGCTGGTAGAGATTGGCCACGCCATTGCGTTGCCCCAGTTGCCCCAGCAGCACCTGCCGGGCCCGGGCCACGACGGTGGCGTCGCTATCGATGCGCCACTCGGGATGCGTGGCGAGATGCTGCGCGTAGAAGGCCCGGAGACTGGGCGCCAGCGCCTGCCAGAGCCCTGGAGATACGCCGGGTGGAGCCGAGTGGCCGGTGCTCAGTACCTTGGCCAGGAAAGCAGCATCGGCCCTTTCCGGGCGCGCCATCATCAGATAGGCCTTGAGCTGCGCATGGGCCGCCTCGGCACGGCTCGCCCGCTCAGGGGCGCCCGGCGGCAACGCGGCCAGCTCGACCAGTTGCGCCTCCAGTTCCCCCGCCGCTACATCGCGCAGCAGGCGATTGTTGGCCTGCGCGTAGCGCGGCCACAGCGCCGCCAACAGCGCATCGTTCTGGCTCAGGCCCAGACGCTGATACCAAGGCACGCCATGCTCGCGCTGGTAGTCCAGCCGCGACAACTCGCGGGTCAGTTCGTTGAGCGCGCTCAGCTGCGCATCCGCGTCGCCGGGTTGGGCGAGGGTCGCCAGCGCGGTTTCCACCGTGGCGATCTGGCTGCGGTTGCTGGCGAATGACAGCAGCACAGCCAGAGCGCATACACCCGCAAGAATCAGCGCACCAGCATAGGCGGCGCGCCCCCAGGACCAGCCAAGGCTACGGCCAGGGGCTTGTCTGTCCGCCAGTACGGCTGCCCAGCTTGCCGGCGGCCACCACGCATTCGGAGCGCCAGTGGAGACTTTGGGCAGCCGAAGGCTGAAGAACAGTCCGCGCAACGGCAAGGTACGAGTGAACTGGGCCAGGAAGGGTGCCAATGCCTCGCGCCACTGGGTAATTCCCTTGCGCTCGAGATCACGAGAGAGGCGCAGGAGGAAGTCGTGCTTGCGATCCTTCTCCAGTTGGCCCATACCCTGCTCGCGCAGTGGCTGGAGCAACCGGCACAGGGAGGTTTCGATCTGTTCACCGGTGACCTTGGGTGGCAACAGGCAACCTACCGGCTGCTCGTCGCGCCCGAGCTGTTCCCATTCGCTGCCACGCACCTGCCACAGATACAGCGGCGCCTGCCGGCGTAGCGCCCGGCATAGATCCCGCAGCTGACGTACTCCGGCGCTCAGCGTGGTGACGTCATTGACCTGCGCCTCGTTCAGCGCCCAGACGATTCCATCCAATGGCCGCGAGCGGCGCAGCGATTTCGCCAATCCAGCCACATCGGTTTGCCATTCACCCTTCAGCGAATCACCGCACAGCAGCACACAATCTTGCCCTTCAAGCCAGCGCTGATCGCTCAGCCCCGGCGCCACGGCCTCGATCTGGTCCTTCTCGCCCACCACCAGCAACACGCGGACCTTGCGTCTCCAGAAGAAGCCGTACTGCGCATTCAGGTGCCGGGGCAATTCTTCCCTTGGATTGCGTCGTTTGCTGGAGGGAGGCAGCGAACCGTCAGCTTCGGGCAACACGCCAGTCGCCATCCCCTGCTCACGGTGCTGCTGACGTTTGACATAGGCCAACAGCCAGGGGGTCGAGCGGCCAACGAGGACGATGACGGTCACCAGAAGGAATGCGAGCACCTTGTCGCGGTCCTCCACCAACCCCACACGATCGCCATAACGCCAGATCAACCCTCCAACAACCGCCAGCGCCACCGCGATCAGCATCGCTCCCCCGGCACGGCGCCACGGGTTGCTATAAGTCTTCATGCCAACTCTCCTGTGGCGACAGTGCCGATCCAGCGCTGCGAAGGCTCCTCGCTGAGCACCACCAGTGCTTGCTGTAGATGGCGGCTCAGCTCCAGGCCGAGGGCGGCGAGCAGCCAACTGCTGAACGGCCCGGGCAGGCCGCACAGTGACTCCTGGATCCGCTGCTGACCGACCTGGAAGTTCGCGCCATGGGCCCCCCCCACCGACAGGGCGGCCCCGATCACGGCTTGCCATTGCTCGCTGTCAGCCAGGATTCCCGTGGCCCGTCGCGCCGCCGATTGGGTTTGCAGAAAGAGCGGTAGCTCAGCGTCCAACTGATCCACGTCCAACGGCATCGGCCGCAGCAGACGGCCATGTACCGGCAATTCCCGCTCGATCGCCACGCTATCCGGGCACAGCAGCAGCGCCGCAAGCCCATCGGAATAGGCGTCCTTGCCGTTGATTTGCATGACCACCAGCAGATCGACCGCCGTACCGGGTGACTTCAGGCAGCTTTCAACCCACTGCAGCGACAGTTCATCCACCAGGGTCGGCGCCACCTGCGAATACCGAGGTGCCGCCTTCGACCAGACGCGCTGCCAGGCGGCGCACAAAGCATCACGATGGTTTTCCTCCACGTCGCTCAGCACCGTGACCTGCAGCACCTGCTCACCCGGCAGCGCCGCCAGGGCCGGAATCACCCCTCGCAACAACTGCTCCAGCGCCCCTTTCATCCGCTCGTCGCCAGCCGCCGGCAGCGTGTCGATCCGCCGGGCCTCGCCGGATCGGCGTGGCGCGCCAGCCGCCGCTTCCTGGGCAATCACTGCGGCGGACACCTTGTCCGGCAGCAGCACGCAACTGGACTGCACCGCGAGATTGCGTTGCGCCCACTCGCCCCAGGCGCCTTCGGCCTCGGCCGCCTGATCCTCGAGGAACCGAAAATGGTTGAGCGCCCCACCGTAGACATAGGCACGCACACCGAAGGCCAGCGCCCACAGCAACAATGGCGCGGCGGCCAGCATCCAGACGTTGAGGTTGCCCAGTTCCGGCACGCGCCCGGACACCGCCAGCACGAACAGAGCGATACCGGCGAGCAATGCCAGCAGGGCCGCCCCCAACCACCGGGTCATCGACAGCGGCTCGGGAGGCCCGACAACTTCCGGCGGACGACGCTTCCACGCCATGGCCTAGATCACCGAACAGTCGGGGGCGCTGGAAATCACCTGGCAGCCACAAACACTGCGACAGCCATCGACCACCAGCGCGCGGCCATTCTCGGACCAGTCCGCGCAGCCCTCGACGATCGCATTCACGCCGTGCCCCGGGATAGGACAACTGACCAGATCGCCCACCAGAGCAACCAGTTTGCCGTTCACTTCCTGGGTGGAGCTGGCACTGATAACCTGGCCACCATGGGTGGTTCTATCACCAAGCAAAACAAATCCGCGAGACATGTAAACCTCTTCCCTCAGCTAGAAATCCATAAGTTTTGTATAACGAGGCACGTCATATTTCAGGCTTCACCTCAAGCAGGAAAGGTTCAAATATGCTGTCCACTTTTTCATGTTCATGACCAATAATGTCGTAAGACCACGGATCAAAATTCATAATAAGCACAGTATCTACAGCCTCCCCCCGGGCAATGCGCTTCTTGTAGAACATCGACGACCGATCGTTAAAATCGGCCCCATATTCAGAAGGAAGCACACTGACAAACTCGTTCTGCGTATCGTTATGAAGCTCCAAAAGAACAAGACCTTTCGTGTAATTTCGAGGGAAGCTCCTGAGCCACTCGTCGTTGACCATCAAGCCAACCCCCATCCCCCGGCGAGACTCTCCCCGGTATATGGATAGCGCCTCCGTGCTCCGACCATCCCCACCAATACGTACAGGCACCCAGAAACTTATACAGCGCTCGCCGTCGAACCTGATGACCCTCAGGTCTTTCACCCCGGCGACCTTTTCTATATCCGCCAGGGCAGCACTCATATAGGCCATGTTGCTATCTGCCAGAACAATGTGAGCATAGGAATCTCGAGGTGTCTCGCTCACGATATCGCTTAACGCAACCTTCGGATAATTGCCAGCGCAACCGAAAAGGCACAAACATATAAAGGACAGAAACAGCGAACGAAGTAGTAGAAAGCTACGTAGACAAAGCACAGTATTCATGGCTGTTTATCCAACCCCGCACGAATGGCTTCCAGTTTCTTCACATCGGGGTGCCAGCTGTCGGCCGGCTCTTTGCTGCCATCGGGATAAAGGATGGTTGTCTCGCCGTTGCTGTCCCGGCTCATGCGCGCCACGAAGTGGCGCTGGACCTGCGGCTCGAACGCCAGACGCTCCGCCGCTGGCGCCCGGGCGTAACTGGCGCCGCTGGAGACGAAGTTGATCACTGCGCTGCCCGAGCCCGCGCCGCTCACGTAGGGGTAGTAGTCGGGGCGCAGCAGTACGTCCTTGCGCGTGCGGATGGCTTCGGGCAATGCATCATTGCCTTCGGCCTCGCGGTCGACGTTGAAGGTGGCGGTCACGTCCTGGCGCACCCTGCCGGCCAGGTCCAGCTTACCCGCCCGCCAGTACTTGACACCCACGTCGACGTAAACCAGCCGCCAGTGGCAGAGGCTGCCACCGTCCAGGTCCAGCCTTGCCTGGTAGAGGTCGCTGTCGCCCTGGCGCTCCGGCTTGACCTTGAGCACTTCGGAGCCGTAGGTATTGAAGGGACCATACTGCGGCGGGAAGCAGCGGTCCGACAGGTACTGGCCCTCGATGGCCTTGACCGAGGCGCCCTCGGGCACCTTGATCGTCACCGTCACCTGCGGGCCGCCCGGTGGGGGCGCCAGGTCATAGCGCGAGCTGCACGCCGCCAGGCTCACGGCAAGGCCGAGTCCGACCATGCACGACAGCGGCCGCGCGCTCATTTCGCACCGCCCAGCCGAAGGGCCTGTAGCTTCCTGAAATCCGGTTTGCTCTTGCCATCGGCGACCACACTGCCGTCGGGGTAGGTGAAGCGGGTGTAGTTTCCCTCTCGCTTGACCTTGGGGCCCTCCGAATAGACCACATAGTCCCTATGCAGCGCCGGTTCGAAAATCACCTGCCGGGCTTGCTTCGCCACGTAGGTCAGGAAGATATCTCCGTCGCTGACCAACCATGCCTGTCTTTCATGACGGATAAGAAATTGTTCATCTATCCAGGGGTAGTAATCCTTACTAATCTCCAGATCACCCCCAACTTCTTTCGGTCGGTGCATTGATCGCCGCTGCGGTAGATGGTTATCAAAAATCACGATTACCCCTCCCCCACCGCCGGCCTGGATATTGGCGCCAAAGCGCGCCGTATTCGCATAGCGCACGCCAAAGGTCACGTTGCTCAGCTGCCACTGACAACCGCCACCGCCGTCTACCGCCAGTTCGGCGACGTACAGGTCGGTCGCGCCCTGGCGCAACGGCTGCACTTCGATGGCGTGGTAGCCGTCTTCCTCGTAGCTGGTCCAGTCCGCGCCAGAGCGCTTCACCGGGCACTTGGCCGAGCGGTACATCGCCCGTAGCGGGTCCGCAGCCAGGTCCTGCGGCACCTTGATGCTGAAGTGCACCTGGGCGCCGCCCGCCGGCGGCTCCAGCAGCTCGCGCTGTTGCGCGCAGCCGCCCAGGCAGGCCAGCATCAGCAGGGCGGCCAGGGAGCCGGGTAGGGTTCTGGCCATGGCAGACCTCCTCATGGCGGATGTCGGGTGGTTGGGGCGCGGGGTTGCAGATAGCGGCAGTCCGTTCGTCGACATGGCTCAACTCGGCTCCTGTGTCACGGGCTCATCGCGAGGAACGCCGCCCACCGGGCCGTAGGGGCGTTGCGGCATCACCTCGACCATTTCGGCCAACTCACGCTCACGGCCAAAACGCGCCAGGGCTTCAGCTCCACCCTCCAGCTGGCGGGTCACCGGCAGGGCCATGCTCGGCAGCAGTGCCTCCAGGTCGAGAAACGCCTGGGTCCGCACCCGCTCCGCCTCGGGAATGCGCCTGTCCTTCAGGTATTCCTTGAACTTCACCCGTGCGGCGACGCGCACCGGGGTTTGTTTCGGCGCGCACAGCTCCAGCAACTGGTTGTGCAGGAAGGGCAGGTAGCAGCCGATCATCGAATGGTCGAACGGATTGGTGCCCTTGTTGCTGCGCTCGGGGTTGGTGTGCCGCGGGAAGTAGTACTCCAGGCTTTCCCGGGTGAGCGAGCCGACATACTCCCGTTGTCCCGCCTCGGCGGCACGGATAGCGTCCTCGCCCAGGCTGGGCACCACGAAAATGGAGTTGCTCGCCCCATCCAGGGGTTTGATCCGCAGGTTATGCGGCGGCGCACCCAAGCCATCCTTGCTGCCACGGGCCATGGAGCCGCCGCTATAAGGCAATGCCATGTGCAGGTCAGCGCGATAGCTCATGGCCAGCTTGCCGTGGTGCCAGTAAGGGTCGCCAAAGCTCAGGAGCTTGCTGGCCAACAGCTGGGGAGCCGACCAGATGTAGCCCAGGTCCTCGCCCAGCGGACCGAGCGCGTCGTACAACCAGTTATCCAGCTCGGCCTCGGGCGGCACGCTGGTGATGGTGTCGGCATTGTTGACGTGGCGGAAGTGGGTGATATGGCGCAGGTTGTGCACCGCCTTCTGGGTGAAGGTACGCGGCATGCCGTAGGTGTAGAGCACGGGGTAAGCATCCTTCAGCTCCGCTGAATGGATTAAGGCAAGTGCCCCGCCTAGGCTGTGGCCGCAAACGAATAGACGCTTTCCGGCTTCGAGACCGACTGTGATTTCGTTAAAGCGCTCAGGGAACAGCTTTTTGGCTACCTCGAACGCTTTCAGGAAGCCATCGTGCACATTGCCGACCACCGCCAACTCAGAGGCCCCGGCCTCCGACTTCCGATCACTGCCATCCGCGGCGCGGGGCCGGTACTGGAGGTCGGTAAACCAGTCCTTCGGTTCCTGGGTGCCGCGCCAGGCCACCACCAGCTCCTTGGCATTGCTGAAGTAGAACAGCTGGGTGTTCTCGATCACCATCCGCGGAATGTTCGCTGCGGCCCGCGGCAGCTTGCCCACGGTGGTATCCAGCATCACCGCGGTGGTGTAACGCTCGGCGAAGGGCACATCCACCACCACCGCCGGCAGGCGAGACCCCTTGGCATCATGCATCAGCGGTGTTCGCGAAAGGTCCAGGCACTGGCGGAAGAAGAACTCGTCCACCGAGCCGCGCAGGGTGGTGGCGTCGATCTCGGCATCCGGGAATTTCCGCTGCTGGTCCTGGGCGATATTGTTGTACGCCAGGTTGGCCATCAGCCCCAGGTTGTAGGCGGTGACCAAGCTGTAGTCCGGCTGGTGGTGCAGCACCAGCTTCCAGGCGCGGAAGGGGCAGATTTCCAGCACATGGCGACGGTTCAGGGACTTGCTGTCCACGGTAAAGCCGCTGAAATTTGGATCAGGGAAGTGGAAAGCGGGTAACTTGTCACCTTTCCATTTGTGCTCCAGCTTCGGTAGGCGGTCGCACAACTGCCCGATGCGCAGGTAGCGATAAGCATGCCCCTCAGCCCGCGCCTGCTGTTCGATTGGGGAAAAGCCTACAGGTGGCGGCTCGTACAGATACGGCGGCAGAGGCAGTGCAGGGTGTTCGGCGCGCTCCGCACGCAAGCGACGAGCTTGCAGCACCTTGGCCAGCGGGTCGGCCTTCAGCAATAAAGTCACAGCCAGCTTGTGCAGGCCTTCCAGACGGATGATGCCCTGGGCATCGCTCTGGCCCTCGAACTCCGGCACCAAGCCACAACCCGTCGCTTCGTTGATTGCCCGGTAGGGTTGGTTAGCCAGAGGGACATTGCGCTCATCGAGCAACTGGAACTCCAGCCAGAAAGGCTTTTGCGGCGTTGAGAACTGGACATCTCTGGTGGCGCAAATGGTATCGGTGCGAAGAGAGTACTCGGACATGGTGAATCATCCCTGAGCTTACTAGGAGGGCCAAATAGATTTAATTTCCACCAATTTTTCTGCTAATCTCACTCAATCGATCTAGGTCTGGCTCGTCACGACTGGCCTCTCTTGTGCCATCGGGATAAATTATTTCAGAGATTCCCCCTGAAACTTTTGCCCCAAGTGTTCTTACCACTTCCTTATGGATTCTTGGAGAGAAGTATATCTCGCGCGCACTTTTCGCCTTGTAGGTGTAAACGCTTTTTCCACTTAGAAGTATCAAAGTTTTTTTATGCCCAAGGATAAAGCTCTCAAAAACCCATGGATAATATTCATTACCGATCTCTACATCCCCATTTACATCCTTGGCCCCATACATATCTCGTTCTTGCGGTAGATTGCTGTCAAAAATAACAATAACCCTTCCCCCATATCCATATTTTACGCCCCCCCCAAACTGCGCCGTATTCTCGTAATGCACGCCAAAGGTCACATTACTCAAGTTCCACTGGCAGGCCCCGCCACCACTGCGGTCCAGCTTCGCTATATATAAATCGCTTTGCCCCTGGCGCTGCGGCACCACCTCGATGGGGTAGTAGCCGTCTTCCTCATAACTCGTCCAATCCGCACCGGAACGTTTTATCGGACACTTCTGCGAACGGTACATCACCCGCATGGTGTCCGCCGCCAGGTCCTGGGGCACTTTCACGGTTACCGTCACTTGCTCACCGCCGGCTGGAGGGGAGAACTCCTGGGCTTTATTATCGGCACAACCCACCAGGCCGAGCATGGCCAAGTGACCGCAAAACACTCCAATAATCCGGATTTTCAATTCTTCTTTCCTTGTCAGTCGGTAGGGGCTGGGACCGCTTTTCAAATCCTTGAGCGGCGGAGCCGAGAAGTGCGTAGAGGCGCCCGTCAACCCCTTGCGCAGCGCGGCTTTACGGTATTTCCACTCTCACCGCATCGATACTGAAAAGAGGCAAGTTTTCCGTCACGCATGACAGGGGGAAATATAAGAATAATTTTCTGGACAAACATTCTAAGGTGCTCTCTCATGCTCTTTCTCATCGCACGGCGGAGTGATTTCACCCCCATCAGAAAGCCTGAAATACTGAAGGTATTGACGGGAGCCATCTCCGCCCTCAGAAATGCAGAAAACACTCCTGTAACTATCTCTCGGCTGCGCAGCGCTATTTATTGCAAAAACATAGGTTCGGTTAACTTGTAATTTCAAGGCCGGAACTCTGGCCTGATACGCCGGACTCTCATATCCATCGAGTTCAACCCCATATCTAATACACCTTCCTGGAGCCAGCACCAATGGGCGCCCACCCTCCTTTACGACCAACCCCCAGGAAGCAGACCCATAGCTTTCAGAAAGGGTTATCCAGCCGACAGGAAAGTCTTCACTGACATCATCAGGCAAACAGAGTGCTGGCATTCCTTCAATTGAAACAATCTTTCCGGTCTCAAGACGCCCAAACGAGGCTGCACCGGCACAGCCTGAAATCAAGGATAGAACTGCTAAAACCCATAAGACCCTCATACATTCACCCTGCTTACCTGGGAAGATTTAGCCGACCCTTCGGATCACTCAAAAGATCTTTGATTGTAGAAGCAAGCAGAGCCGGATCCTTTGTGGCGTTCGCATAACTCCAGACACCAGCGGGCTTATTCTCTATACAGATCATATAGTAATCAGAGACAATCTCTCCCTGCTGCTCCATGTTGTAATCAGAAAACTTCCCGCCAGACTTCAAGTCATACTCATACGCCTTAGCCCCACGGCTAGTCACCCATAAAGCTTGCCATTTAACCGAATAACCAAGCTGCCATTGCCATACATGAGTCAGCTCATGCATAAACAATGCTCTATCTCTTGGCTCTTCCGTCCCGGAAAAATCATCTCGGTAGTAATT
>NZ_JARJLT010000189.1 GCF_029335315.1 Pseudomonas citronellolis | reverse complement strand
GCTGCTGCTCGGCGGTCACCGGCGGCGTCGGCGCGGCACCATTGGCCTTGCGCAGAGGCTTGCTCGCCGGCTGGGGCTTGGGCAGCGCCTTGGCCGGGCTCGCGGGTTTGGCAGGCTTGGCCGGCTTGGCGGCCGGGCTGGCCTTGGTCGGCGCCTTGCTCTTGGCTTCGGCGCTAGCCCCGGCCTTCTTGCCTTCGCCAGCGGTGCTGGCCCGGCTGCGCGCCAGTTCGAGCAGCCGGCGATGCTCGCCGAGCAACTGGTCGCCGAGGTCGTTGAGGTCCGGCAGGGCGCGGCGGCAGGCGATCAGGCCGTAGTCCAGGCGGTCGTGGTAGCTGGTCACGGTGACGTTCAGCGCCATGCCGTGGGAGGGGATGGACACCGGGTAGTAGCACAACACCTTGGCCCCGGCGAAGTACAGCTGCATGGGGATGCCGGTGACGTTGGAAATCACCAGGTTGGCCGGCGGCGGCATCCAGTTGGCCAGGCGCGAACGACCGTACATGGCGGCCATCCCGGAGAGCAACCAGGGGGCGGCGAAGATCGGGAAGTCCATCGGAATGGCCGAGCGGAATTTGTTCATCGCCGCCTTGCGCTGCGTCGACGAGGCGTTGATGCGCCGCAGGCGATCCAGCGGATCGGCCTCGTCGGTGGCCAGGTCGACCATGAGCATGCTCACCTGGTTGTTCGCGGTATCGTCGCCGGGGCTGCGCAGGCTCACCGGGGCGGCGGCGGTCAGCGCGCGTTCCGGCAGTTCGCCACTGGCCTTGAGGTAGCGGCGCAGGGCTCCGGAGACGGTGGCCATGACCACGTCGTTGAAGCTCACATCCAGGGCGCGCGCCATTTCCTTGATCTCGGCCAGGGGCACGGTGCGCCCGGCAAAGCTGCGCTGGTTGGTGATGGCCACGTTCAGCGGGGTGCGCGGGGCCAGCAGTTTGCGCGGGTCGAGGTTGCGCCAGTTGCGCAGGCTGGCATCGCCCACCACCGGCAATACGCTGCGCCCGGCGCGCAGCATGTCCGGGACCATGCGCGCCAACTTGATGTACTGCCGCCCGGCGTTGCGCACGGCCGCCCCGGCCAGTTCGGCGACGCCCAGCTGATAGGTGTTGCGCCGCAGCTTGGGCTGCGCCGGCGGGATCTTGCGGCCGCTGGGCACGTCGTCGAACAGCGCGCGGACCAGTTCGATGCCGGCCTGGCCGTCGACGTTGGCGTGGTGCACCTTGGCGTACAGCGCCACCTCGCCGCTGCGCAGGCCGTCGATCACGGTGATTTCCCACAGCGGCCGGCTGCGGTCGAGCAGGTTGGAGTGCCTGCGCCCGATCACCTGCTGCAATTGGCGGTTGCTGCCCGGCTTGGGCAGCGTGATATGGCGGATGTGGTGCTCCAGGTCGAGGTTCTCGTCTTCCACCCAGACCGGATCGGACAGGTCGAAAGGCATGAAGGCCAGCTTGCGGGTAAACACCGACGTCAGGTGCAGGCGCCCCGCCAGATAGGTTTTGACCTCCTCGTAGAAGTCGCCGTCGTAACCCTCGGGGAGTTGCAGCACATGGAGCGATCCAATGTGCGTAGGCATCTCGGCCGATTCCATGTGCAGGAACATGGCGTCCATCCCGCTCAGATGTTTCATCGCATCACCAACCTTGTTCTTGTTGTTGCAGGGAAAATGCTTGCAAGGCCCGTTGTGGCGGGCGTTTCACTCTCTCAGCGCTTGGGCGCACGGAAGGGGAACAGGGCGCGCTTGAGGCCGCGCGGGCGGAACCGGCTCCACTGGTCCTCGGCTTGCGCCAGGCGGTCGCCGATGGCGTACCAGACCAGCGGGTGCACGCCCAGGCCGATGTGGCTTGCGCAGTTGACTTCGATGTTGTCGGTCAGCGCGCCGCGCTTCTCCACGCTGCCGCCCCAGCCGACGATGCCGTCGGCGCGGCTGTAGATGGAGGTGGTGGGCACCGGAGGCGCTTCCTCGCCGCGCTCCTCGCTGTCGCGCTCGAAGCTGCGCACCAGGCGGTACAGCTCCCAGGCGTTGGTGCTGGACTGCGGCGGGCCGTACAGCGGGCTGCCGAGGCTGATCACCTGGCGCACGCTGTCGGGCTGGGCGCGGGCCAGTTCGCGGGCGAAGATGCCGCCAAGGCTCCAGCCGATCAGGCTGACCTTGCGTCCGGAGCTCTCGCGCAGTTCCTCCAGGCGCGCCAGCAGCCTGACGGTGATGCCCTTGACCGGCCCGCGGTTGATGCCTTCGCCCCAGCCGTGGCTGTCATAGCCGCGGTTGTCGAGGAAGCGTCGGAGCGGCAGGGTGGAGGCGTCGCCGGCCATCAGCCCGGGCAACACCATCACGCTGTGGCCGTCGCCGCGCGGTACGTTGAGCAGCAGCCAGGGCATGGCCGCCGGAATCGTTGCCCACTCCAGCAGGGCGCGCGACTCCAGCGCCCAGAGCAGCGGGGAGGGGCGGCGTTCCACCGGCTTGCGGCGGAATGGCGCGATGATGGAGGCGGGGAGGATCGGCGGCATGCTGGGATTTCCTTGTTCCAGGGGGAGTCAGACGCGGTCGCCGGCTTGCGCCGCGGCGATTTCGTCCTTGAGCAGTTTCTTCGACAGCTTGCCCACCGCTGTCTTGGGCAGGTCGGCGCGGATCTCCAGGGCCTGCACCATCTCGTGCTTGCCCAGGCTGTCCTTGAGGAAGGCCTTGAGCTCGTCGAGGCTGAACGGCGTGTGGCCCGGGCGCAGCTTGACGTAGGCCTTGGGCGACTGGCCGCGGTAGGCGTCGGGGATGCCCAGGACCATGACTTCTTCCACCGCCGGGTGGGCGTAGATGGCTTCCTCGATCACCCGCGGGTAGACGTTGAAACCGCCGCACAGGAGCATGTCCTTGGTGCGGTCGACGATGTAGACGTAGCCGTCCTCGTCCATGTAGCCGACGTCGCCGGTGCGGAAGTAACCGTCGGTGGTGAAGGATTCTGCGCTGGCCGAGGGGTTGTTCCAGTAACCGCGCATGATGTTCGGACCGCGCACCGCGATCTCGCCGTTCTGCCCCGGAGCGACCTTGCGTTCGGGGTCTTCGGTGTCGAGGAAACAGACCTCCACGCCGATGTGCGGCACACCGCAGGAGCCGGCCTTGGGGCGCTCGGGCGGGGTGAAGGTGCCGCCGGTGCAGGTCTCGGTCATGCCCCAGCCCTCGGTGATCTGGCAGCCGGTGATGGCCTTGAACTGCTGCATCAGCTCCACCGGCATCGGCGCGCCGCCGGAGGCGCAGACCTTCAGGCAGCTCAGGTCGAACTCACCCACCTGCGGATGGCTGAGCAGGGCGGTGAACATGGTCGGCACGCCGGGGAAGGCGCCGATCCGGTGCTCGTGGATCTCGCGCAGCACGGTGCCGGCGTCGAAGCGCACGTGCAGGCGCATCTCCAGGCCGGCGGCGATGGGGAACAGCAGGCAGCCGACCATCGCGTAGACGTGGAACAGCGGCAGCACCACCAGGACGCTGTCCTGGCCCCTGTGCATGAGCCGGTCGTTGTCGATGTTGATCATCACCACCTGGCTGGCGGCGGCGCCGAGGTTGGCGTGGGTCAGCATGGCGCCCTTGGGCAGGCCGGTGGTGCCGCCGGTGTACTGCAGCACGGCCAGGGCTTGTTCCAGCGCCGGCAGGGGATGCGCCTGCCAGTCGCCGGCATTGTTGAACAGGCTCTTGAACGGCAGGCAGTGTTCGCCGTAACGCACCTCGGCGAGCTGGCCTTCCTGCTGCAGGCGCGCGTGGGTTGCGCCGGGCTGGCCGCCGAACTCGCCGAGCGTGCCAACCACCAGCGTGCGCAGGCGGGTGCTGTGCAGCAGGCGCTCCATCAACGGGTAGAGGCTGCTCAGGTCGAGGGTGATGAGGATGTCGGTGCGGCTGTCCTCGATCTTGTGCGCGAGCACTTCGCCGGCGTCCAGCGGCGAGTAGTTCACCACAGTGCCGCCGGCGCGCAGGACGGCGAAGAAACCGATGACGTACTGCGGCACGTTGGGCAGGTACAGGCCGACATGCACGCCGGGGCCCACGCCGAGGTCCTGCAGGCCCCTGGCGGCATGGTCGATCAGCGACGACAGCTCGCGGTAGTCGATCTTGCGCCCCATGAAGTCGATGGCCGGCCGCTGCGGCCAGCGGCGCACCGATTCGTCGAGCATGTCCAGCACGCTGAGGCCGGAGAGGTCGTTGTCCCAGCTGACGCCGGCAGGGTATGAGCGAGTCCAGGGGGTGTGCACTGCAGGTGTCTCCTTGTTGTTTGCAAGCATGGTGAGGCGGCCGCGCGCGTACGAACTGTCCTGAATTTGCGCCCGCTGAAAATTCGCTTCGGGGCACGGGCAGGAGCCTGTGCTGCGCCCCCCGAAATGCCGAACCAGAGGCGTTGCGGCGTGATCACAGGGTGCGACGCAGGGGTATTCATGGGGCTGATGATGGGCTGCGTCGGGGCGTCAGCGGACGCCCGGCGAGTGGCCAGGCGTCCGCCGCGTTCAGGCTTTTTCCAGTGGGTTGATGCAGTTGCGCAGCGGTTCGCCGCGCAGGGCGTCTAGCAGGTTGTCGAAGGCTTCCAGGGTCATGCGCCGGCGCGTCTCGCGGGTGGCGGCGCCGTTGTGCGGCGACAGCACCAGGTTGGGCAGGCCGAGCAGCAGCGGGTTGACCGCCGGCTCGCCTTCGGTGACATCCAGCCCGGCGGCGGCCAGCCGCCCCTCGCGCAGTGCGGTGGCCAGGGCGGCCTCATCCACCAGGCCGCCGCGAGCGGTATTGATCAGGATCGCCTGGGGCTTCATCCGCGCCAGTTGCGCGGCACCGATGATGTGATGCGACGCGGCGCTGTAGGGCAGTTGCAGGATGAGTGCGTCGCTCTGTTCGAGCAGTTGCCCGAAGTCCAGGTAGCGGACGCCGAGACGCGTCTCGTCCTCCTCCGCCAGGCGCCTGCGGTTGTGATAGGCGACGTCCATGTCGAAGCCGCGGGCGCGCTTGGCCACTTCCATGCCAATGCTGCCCAGGCCGAGGATGCCCAGTTGCTTGTGGTGCACGTCCTGGCCGAGCAGCGGCGAGGAGTCGCTGCGCCAGCCGCCGCCGCGCACGAACAGGTCGGCCTCGACGATGCGCCTGGCGGCCGCCAGCAACAGGCCGAAGGCCAGGTCGGCGGTGGCCGCGGCGACCGCCCTGGGCGTGTTGCACACGCGCACGTCGCGTGCCGAACAGGCGTCCAGGTCGATATGGTCGAAGCCGGCGCTCACGGTGCACAGCACTTTCAGCCGCGGGCAGCGCGCGAGCAGGGTCGCGTCGACG
>NZ_JARJLT010000188.1 GCF_029335315.1 Pseudomonas citronellolis | reverse complement strand
GCCGCCCTGGCCGGCGCCCTCACCCATTTCCCGCCGGCGAATCGGAAAAGTCCTATCGCCGCCTCCCCACCACATCCCTATCCTGCGCCCCCTGCCGGCCGCGCACCGCCGTTGTGCGCGCCGCCGGCTCCACGCCCAGCGGCTGCGCTCGCAAGCGGCGAAATCGGCGTCTTTGCCACTCGCGACCCTGGCGTCGTTCTTGCTAAGTTTTTGTGACAAATTCATGACAACAGATGTCTGCTATTACAGATATATGCGGCAAGTTGTTGCAGGGGGTGCCCATGGGTAGTGCGATCAAGGAACGAGCGACGGTGATCTGTCGCCAGGACGACAAGATCCTTTTCGTGCGCAAGGCCCGGCGCAAATGGAACCTGCCCGGCGGTCGGATCGAAGCCGACGAGGTGCCGCGCAGCGCCGCCCAGCGCGAGCTGGCGGAGGAAACCGGCCTGCTGGTCGAGGCCCTGGACTACCTCGCGCCGCTGGAGCTGTACCAGACCCTGCACTACGTGTTCGAGGCCGACCTGCCCGACCCGCAGCGCCCGCAGCCGCTCAACGAGATCGCCGACTGCCGCTGGTTCTCGCTCGACGAACTGGATAAGCGCAACGTCAACAAGGCCATCCGTCGCCTGCTCAAGGACTGCCAGCGCCCGCCGCAGTGAGGCGACGGGCGCCCCGGCTCAGAATGGCACGGTCAGTTTCAGCCAATAGGCGTCACCCTGGGCGCGGTTGCGCACCTCGGTTTCCTTCGACCACTTGGCGGTGACGAACCAGCCGCCCGCCCCGCTGTACTTCAGCGACGGGCCGATGGCGAAGCTGCGGCCCTTGTTGTCCTCGATGCGTTCGCCGTCCTGGCGGTCGTTGGTGGTCTGCCGGTAGAAGTAGCCGCCGACACCGGCCACCAGGCCGTTGCCGAAGCCCCAGCCCAGCGCGTAGTCGACGTGGAATTCCTGCCCGGAGCGGTAGTCGGTGTCGGGGTTCTTGCGGTTGAAGTCGTACATCACCTTGGCGTCCAGGTTCGGCCCGTTCGGGTCGACGTAGCTCATCGCGTACACCGGCTCGAACACCCAGTAGTTGCGTCCGGGGTTGGCCAGGTCGTTCTTATCGTAGCGGCCGGTGGGGGCGATCATGTCGAAGGCCAGGATGCTGTGGAACTTGTCGCTGTGGTGGAAGCCCAGCGCCGGGCCGAAGATCACGTCGCCCAGGCCACGGTTGTGCTGCGACAGGCCGTTGAGGTCGACCTTCACGTCCACCAGCGGGACTATCGCGTGCAGCGCGAAGCTGCCGCCGAGCAGTTGGTAGTCGCTCACCCAGATCAGCCGCGGAACGATGGCGTTGGCGCGCACGCGGAAGTCCACCGGCAGCTTGCGACCGTCGTTGCCGCGCAGGTTGTCGGCCTCGTAGTGGTTGACGAACAGCTGGCCGTAGAAGCCCGGCGGCGGCATGGCGCCGGACATGTAGTTCTCCGCGCCCAGCGGGTAGGAGGTGCCGCCGCCCTCGGTGGCGTGGCACAGGTTGGCGGCGCCAAACAGCAGCGCGCAGACGATGAGGCGGAACAGGTTCGCAAGGGTCTGGTGCATGGATTCAACCTTTGTTGTTGTTATCGGTCGGGTGCACGCCGGCCCCCCGCGCGCTGGCGAGGTGCCGGGGAACCGGGGTTTCAGATGCGCTTGAAGAGGGCCGAGCGCTGGCCCTCAGCAGCACCGTCGGCGGCGCTGTAGAAGCGCTCCATGAAGATGTCGCGCTCGAACAGCCGACCCTGCATCAGGCAGGTGACGGCGGCGTCGATCATCGGCGGCGGGCCGCACAGGTAGGCCTTGTGGCCGCCGAAGCGGCCGTCGAAGTGCTGCTTCGCCGCGTCGTGCACGTAGCCGCGGAAGCCGCCCCAGTCGCCGTCCTCGGCGGCCTGGCTGAGCGCCGGCACGTAGGTGAAGTTGGCGTGCCGCGCGGCCAGTTCCTCGAACAGCTCACGGTTGTACAGCTCGGCGCGGGTGCGCGCGCCCTGGAACAGGGTGATGCGCCGGGCGTCGCCCTGCTCCAGCAGTTCGAGGATCATCGACTGCGGGCTGGACAGCCCCGAGCCGCCGGCGACGAAGATCAGGTCGCCGGGCTGCGAGGCGCGCACGAAGAACTGCCCGTAGGGGCCGGAGACGTCCACCGCGTCGCCCTCGCGCAGGCCGTCATGGATGAACCCGGTGGCCGCGCCGCCCTCCACCCGGCGCACATGCAGCTCCACTTCATCGGGGCGGCTCGGCGGGTTGGCCAGGGAGAACGCGCGGGTGCCCTCGATGCCCGGCAGTTGCAGGTTGACGTACTGCCCGGCCTGGAAGGCCATGGGCCGATCCAGCTTCAGGTGCACGCCCTTGATGGTCGGCGACAGGTCGACCAGGCGGCTGACCACGGCGCGATAGTCGCGCACCGGGTGGCCGGCGAAGTCGGGGTCGACGTCGATGTCGGCCTCGATCACCAGATCGCTCTGCGGGATGGCGCAGCAGGCCAGGACCTTGCCCTCGTCGCGCTCCATGTCCATCAGCGCGAAGGACGAGGCGGCGCCCAGGTCCACTTCGCCTTCCAGCAGCTGGCACTTGCAGGTGGCGCAGGTGCCGTGGCCGCAGGCGAACGGCAGCCACACGCCCTGGCGCAGCGCGGCCTGGAGGATGGTCTGGCCCTCCTCCACTTCGATCTGCTCGCCGGTGGGTTCGATGGTGACTTGGTAGCTCATGGCGGCGCTCCTCAGTTGCGGCTGCCGCCCAGGCCTTCGAGGCCGGGGGTGTGCAGGTGCAGCAGGCTCTTGTGGGCGACGCCGTTGGCGGCCAGGCCGCGCGCCGGGTCGGGCGTGAAGGGGGCGTCGTCGAGCAGCCAGCGGGCGGCGGCGAAGTCCACCTGCGCGGCATCCGGGTGCAGGGCGATGGCCGGCTTGACCACCTGTTCGACGAACTCGCCGAAGGGCAGCGCCGGGTCCACCGGCAGGGTGAAGGGTGCGCAGAACAGCAGGTGGTTTTCCCAGCACAGGTAGACCAGCTGGGCGCCGTGGAAGTTGGCCTGGCGGTCCAGGGGCTGGGCGGTGTAGGTGCCGATGGCGGTCACGGGCATGGCGGTGTTCCTCTTGTTCTTGTGGGGGCGCTTTGGTGTCGCGGCATGGGGCGCAGCGCGCTGCGCCCGGCGTGGATCAGCCGGCCTTCTGCGCCTGCCAGCGTTGCTGTTCGGGGGAGCCCTGGTACTCGAAGTTGTCCTGGCCGGGGGCGATGTTGTAGTAGTCGCGCACCACCGCCTCGACGTCGCCGCCACCGCAGTTGCCCTGGAGGATCTGGTGCACCGGCAGCCAGGCCTGCACGTACTTCTCCGGCTCGAAGGCGAAGATGTCGCAGCAGCCGTCAGAGCAGAAGTGGTAGCGCTCGCCCTCGTGCACCAGGCTGCGGTGGCTCAGCCGCGTGGCGTCGTCCGGCTCGGTGAAGGACAGCGGGATCTGGCAGATCTGGCAGAGCATCGGCAGCGTCGGGTTGTAGAAGCGCTCGCCGCGCGCCTGCAGTTCGCGCCAGTGCTCGTAGCGCGGGCGGTAGTACTTGTCGAAGGTCTCCGGGTACTTGGCCGAGAGCCAGTCCAGCTCCTCGTCGGTGGGAATCCAGGTGTGGAAGTTGGTGGCCTGGCTGTACTGGTAGAAGATCGACCAGGCCTGGTGGCTGATGTGCTCCTTGCCGATGGTGGTCTGCTCGACGTACTTCGGCGGGCGGATGCCGTAGCGCTCCAGGTCCTTGAACAGCGCGCCACCGGCCTGCTCGAAATACACCTCCCAGGCCTCGGCCCAGGACATGACTTTGTTCGGCAGCATGTAGTCCATCATCATCCCGACCAGGGTCAGCAGGCGGTAGCCGCGCCAGAACCACTTGTCGATCCAGCGCTGGACGATGGGCACGTTGTCCTCGTGCTGCTCCAGCAGGAACTTGATCACTTCAAGACCCAGGGTCATGTGCCGCGCCTCGTCGGACTGCGCCGAGAAGCCGAAGGTGACCGTGGCCATGTCGCCGTTGTAGGCGGCGCCGGACATGAAGGGCACGAACAGCAGGTTGGTCAGCACGTACTCGAAGGAGAACGAGATGGCCGTGAGGAACTCGAACGGGCCGGCGGTGCGGGCGTCCTCGAAGAACGACTTGGGCACCGAGAGGAACCACACGCGGTCGTGCATGTGGGCGAAGTCGTGCAGGCCGTTGAAGTGCTTGTTGTAGTGGCTCATCGCGTGCACCTGGGTCTGCACGTGGCGCAGCTCGTCGATCGCCTGCATCTGGCAGGCGACCCGCGCGCCGGCGCCGCCGAAGTGCCGGCCGACCCGCGCGAAGCCCTGGTAGGCCTGGTATTCCAGGGGCGTGACGCCGCACAGGAACAGCTTCAGGGCATTGACGTAGCGGGCGTCGGAGATGTTCTGGTGGCCGTTGTTCTGGGCGAAGGCGTCGAAGATCGCGTAGAGCTTCTTCTCCTTCTCGGCCTGGTATTTCCAGTAGGCGTCCATGGTCAGGCGGAAGGGGTCTTCCCACTTGTCCCAGTCGGTGATTTTGATGCCCTCGAAGCGCTCGTAGGGGTAGATGTCTTCCTTGCTCTGGTAGCTCGGCTCCCAGCCGAGGTCGCGGGTCAGGCAGCGGTACTTGTCTTTCTGGTTCAGGCGTTTGGCGGCCATGGTCGGTCTCCGGATTCTTGTCGTTGTGCGGATCAGTTCCAGTGCAGGGCGAAGCGGTCTTCGTCTTCCTCGACGTTGCCGCCGAGGGTGATCACGTCGATCAGCATTTCCTGCACGTCCCACTCGCGGCCGAGCTTCTCCTCCACCGTGGCGCGGTGGATGTCCAGGCGCCCTTCGGCCTGCACGCGGATCATCGCCGGCTGGTGCTGGACCTCGGCGTGGGGGTTGTCCTGGACGATGGCCTCGACGATGTAGCGGGCGGCGTCGTTGTCCTGGAAGGCGATGTAGACGAGGGAAGTCATGCTGCTGCTCCGTTGAGGCCGAGTTTCTTCAGGCGCGCGCCGAAGGCGGCGTCGATGCTGTCCAGGGCCTCGCGACCGGGGCCGATCTCGGCCAGCGGCGCCAGGGCCTGGAGGGCGCGGGGGCGCCACTGGGCGACCCAGCCCTCTACCTGCGCGCGGTTCTCCTCGCTCTCGGCGACCACGGTCTTCACCAGCGCGTCGACCCAGCGCTGGCTCTCGGCGAACCACAGGCGCATGAACTCGGTGAGCATGCCCACCTGCCCCGCCCCGGCGGCCACCAACTGCGCGTCGAAGCGTTCGAACAGCAGCGGGTAGAGCAGGCCGTCGCTGACCAGGTTCTGCGCCAGCGTCAGCTCGAACCAGTCGCGCACCACCAGGCTGTCTTCCACGTAGCGGCGCAGGCCCTGCCAGGCATCGTCGGCAAGCCAGCGTTGCTTGGCCTCGGCGAGCAGCGCCAGGCCGTCGTCCTCCAGCAGCAGGCCGATGCGCGACAGGTACTGGGCGATGGCCAGGCGGTCCATGGCCTGGAACATGTGCATCTGGGTGACGCTGGTGCCGAAGGCGTCGGCGGCGATGCCGCTGTTGTTCATGTTCGCGCCCAGTTCGGCGTGGCGCAGCGGCAGCAGAAGCTGGGCGATCAGCGCACGGATTTCCGGACTGAGCCCGGCGAGCAGTTCGCGCTTCTCGCAGAAGGCGAAGTCGTGCTCGGCGTTTTCCTGCATCCGCGCCCGGGCCTGCACGTAGGCGCCGTAGTAGTACTGGCGCGGGTCGCTGACGGCGTACCAGTCGGCCATGCGCACGGCGGTGCGGCTCGGGTCGTTGAGCAGCTTGTCGGGCTGCCACAGCGGGCGGTAGTGGAAGTTGCTGGCCGCCTCGATGTCGAAGCTGGCCTCCTGGTAGCGGCTGGCGGGTTTATCGCCGAAGCGCCGGCGGGTGTGGCTGAAGGTCTGGCGGATCGGCTCGACCGTGGCGGTCTTGATCTCGATGCTCATGCAAGGCGTCCCGTAGTTGTTGTTGTGGGCTGCGGCGCGCGGGAAGGCGCGTCAGTCGTCCTGGCCACGGCTCTCGCCGTAGCGCCATTTCGCCATGTCGGCGTCGACGGCGGCGGCCATCTGCGCGTCCATGTGCTGTACCCGGTTGCTCTGGCAGAAGCCGGCGAAGGCCGCGCGCGGCAGCACCAGTTCGACGAACAGGTCCGGGTAGCCGATGGCGAAGTCGAACTCGACGAAGGCCGCGTCCGGTTCGCTGCGGACCCGTACATAGCGGGGCATCTGGTCGAAGGGGGTGGCGTTCATGCTCGGGCTCCCGGTGGGTTCGAGGAGGCTTGAGCAACCGCTGTGCCAGGGCCTGGATTCGCCCTTTCGAAACAAAATAACCAATTGAATTTGAACGTTATTTTTTCGATCACTGGAGGCGTGGGATTCAGCATTCGCCGGCGCGACGAAGGGCCCGGCGCGGGGCCGATTGATCATTTGCTCAATCGCCGGACGGCCACTGGAGCAAATGGCGAACGTCGGGCGGCGGATTGACTTTTCCCCCGCCTTCAGGCGATTTGGAATAAGAGCGACGACCCGGCCCTTGCCTGCCAACCCTGCCGAGGTCGTCCCCGGCGCGAGCCACCCCGCCATGGCCTGGACGGGGCGCGCCGCCACCCCGCACAACTACAAATCAGGGGCGCGACGATGATTACCCAGTACAAGGCGCCGGACCCCGCTCCGGCGCTCAAGGACCTCACCGAGCGGGTTCGCTTCCTCGGCACCGAGGGCAAGATCTGGCTCGACGAGCAGCGCATGCTGCTGATCCAGGCGGCGACCATGGCGAGCATGCGCCGCGAGCTGATCGAGATGCTCGGCGTCGAGCGCGCCAAGGGTTTCTTCCTGCGCCTGGGCTACCAGTCCGGCCTGAAGGACGCGGAGCTGGCGCGCAAGCTGCGCCCGCAGGGCAACCCGGTGGAGATGTTCTTCATCGGCCCGCAGCTGCATTCGCTCAAGGGCATGGTCAAGGTGCGCCCGCTGCAGCTGGAGATCGACCTCGACAGCGGCCACTTCTACGCCGACATCGAATGGCAGGACAGCTTCGAGGTGGAGAACTGCCAGGCCGAGAACCTGCACTCCGAGCAGCCGGTGTGCTGGATGCTGCTGGGCTACGCGATCAGCTACAGCTCGTTCTTCCTCGGCCGCCAGGTGCTCTACAAGGAGGTCAGCTGCCGCGGCTGCGGCGGCGCCGAGTGCCGCATCATCGGCAAGCCGGTGGAGCAATGGGACGACGCCGAGGAGTTCCTCCGCTACTTCCAGAGCGACCCGATCATCGACGAACTTCAGGCCCTGCAGGTGCAGGTGGCGAACATGCGCCAGCGCCTGCAGTTGCAGGCCGGGCAGTTCTACGGCATCGGCGCGGCGCCGGCCTACAAGCGCTGCTGCGCGCTGATCGACAAGGTCGCGCCGGGCAAGGCCTCGGTGCTGCTGCTGGGCGAGACCGGCACCGGCAAGGAAGTCATCGCCCGCAGCCTGCACCTGCGCAGCGAGCGCGCCGGCAGCCCCTTCGTGGCGCTGAACTGCGCGACCATCCCGCCGGATCTGATCGAGGCCGAGCTGTTCGGCGTCGAGAAAGGCGCCTACACCGGCGCCCAGCAGTCGCGCATGGGCCGCTTCGAACGGGCCAACGGCGGCACCCTGTTCCTCGACGAGATCGTCGAGCTGACCCCGCGCGCCCAGGCCAGCCTGCTGCGCGTGCTGCAGGAGGAGGAGCTGGAGCGGGTCGGCGACAGCCGCACGCGGCAGGTCAACGTGCGGGTCATCGCGGCCACCCACGAGGACCTGGAGCAGGCGGTGAAACAGGGGCGTTTCCGCGCCGACCTGTTCTACCGGCTGAACGTCTTCCCGGTGCGCATCCCCGCGCTGCGCGAACGCCGCGAGGACATCCCGCTGCTGATCGAGCACTTCCTCGCGCGCCTCCACGAAAGCTACGCGAAGAAGACCCTGGGCCTCAGCGACCGCGCCCTGGAGGCGTGCCTGCAATACGACTGGCCGGGCAACGTGCGCGAGCTGGAGAACCTCATGGAGCGCGGCGTGATCATCACCGACGAGCACCAGAGCATCGGCCTCGACGCGCTCTTCCCGCACGCTCCGGCGCAGGCCGAGAGCATCGGCCTGGCCAGCGACGGGCGCCTGGTGAGCGGCGCGACGCCGGGCTGGATCGGGCAGATCATCGACACCGGGGTCAGCCTCGACGCGGTGGAGGAAGCGCTGATGCAGGAAGCCATGGCGCGCTGCGGGCAGAACGTCTCCGAAGCCGCGCGCCTGCTCGGCATGACCCGCCCGGCGCTGGCCTACCGGCTGAAGAAGGCGCCGGGCGAAGGCGTCCCCGGCAAGGCTTGAGCATTTGCGCAAAGGCGCCGGGGCGGCTTGATCATTTGCTCGATCGATCCGCCCTCGTCTTTTCACTCTCAAGATTTAAATCCTTGATAATCAATGTGTTGAAGGACTGGCATCGCATTTGCCTGGGTCAGCCTGAACAACCACAACAACAACCAGGGTGAAACCGATGTCCGTGAAGATTTCCCAGACTGCCGAGGTCCAGCGCTTCTTCGAGGAGGCCGCCGGCCTGCGTAACGACCAGGGCAACCCGCGCCTGAAACGCATCCTGCTGCGCGTGCTGCAGGACACCGCGAAGCTGATCGAGGACCTGGAACTCAGCGACGACGAATTCTGGACCGCCGTCGACTACCTGAACCGCCTCGGCGGGCGCGGCGAGGCCGGGCTGCTGGTGGCCGGCCTGGGCGTCGAGCACTTCCTCGACCTGCTCAACGACGCCCGCGACGAGCAGGCCGGCACCACCGGCGGCACCCCGCGCACCATCGAGGGCCCGCTGTACGTGGCCGGCGCGCCGCTCAGCGACGGCGAGGCGCGGCTGGACGACGGCAGCGACGCCGGCACGCCGATGCGCCTCGACGGCCGCGTGCTGGACCTCGACGGCCGGCCCATCGCCGGCGCCACCGTCGACGTCTGGCACGCCAACACCCAGGGCATGTACTCCTACTTCGACAAGAGCCAGAGCGAGTACAACCTGCGCCGGCGCATCCGCACCGACGCCGAGGGCCGCTACCGCGCCCGCAGCATCGTGCCCAGCGGCTACGGCTGCCCGCCCGACGGCCCGACCCAGGAATGCCTGAACCATCTCGGCCGCCACGGCCAGCGCCCGGCGCACATCCACTTCTTCATCTCGGCGCCCGGCTACCGGCACCTGACCACGCAGATCAACCTGTCCGGCGACGACTACCTGTGGGATGACTTCGCCTACGCCACCCGCGACGGCCTGATCGGCGAGGTGAAGTTCGTCGAGGACGGCGGCCGTGTGGCCGAGATCACCTTCGACTTCCAGCTGCAGAAGGCCGCCAGCGGCGACGACGAACAGCGCAGCCAGCGGCCGCGCGCGTTGCAGGTGCCGGGCGCCTGACCACCGCGGGGAGGCACCCGTAGGGCGCATAACGCCTACGGCGTTATCCGCCGTCGCCGTTGCCGCCGGGCATCGGTGCGCTGGTCGGCGGCGGATAACCGCGAACGGTTCCCGTGCCGGGGACCATCGTAGGAGCGCGCCATGCGCGCGAATCGCGGGCATGGCCCGCTCCTACGGGGAGGCACCTCAAACCCCACGGGGCATCGGTGCGCCGGCCAACGGCGGATAACCGCGAACGGCTCCCGTGCCGGGAACCGTCGTAGGAGCGCGCCATGCGCGCGATTCGCGGGCGGGGCCCGTCGGGCCGCGTCAGGCGTCGGGCTGCAGGTCGCGGATGGCGCTCGGCACCAGCCCGGTCCAGCGCTTGAACGAGCGGCGGAAGTTGGTGGTGTCGGTGAAGCGCAGGTACTGCGCCACCTCCTCGTTGCTGCAGCCGCGCGACCAGTACAGATACAGCGCCACATGCTTGCGCACTTCGTCGTGCAGCGCCTGGAAGTGGGTGTCGTGTTTCTGCAGCTTGCGCTTGCAGGTCGCCGGGCTGCTGCCCAGGCGCGCCGCCAGTTGCTCCAGGCCCAGCGGGTCGTGGGCCTCGCGTTGCAGCAGGCGGTACAGGTGCTCCAGGAAGCCTTCGCGCAGGCCCAGCGCCTCGCGTTCGCGCAAGGCGTCGCGCTGCGCCGCCTGGCCGGCGGTGGCCGCGGCGCGGGGCCAGGGTTTCACCAGGTATTCGCGGGGGATCAGCATGGCGTCGACGTGGCTGTCGAACTGCAAGTGCAGGCCGAGATGCGCCTGGTACTGCTCCAGGTAGCCGGGCCGCGCGTGGGCGAACAGGTAGCGCCACGGCAGGTGTTCGCCGGCCAGCCAGCGGCACAGCGCGGTCACCGCCGTCATGCTGCTTTCCACCAGGAAGCGGCGGGTGCCGCCGAGGCCGCAGGCGTCCACCCAGTACAGGCAGGCGTAGCGCTCTTCCAGCAGCAGGCGCGGCGCCAGCAGCGGGCAGAAGCGCGCGCGGTGGGCCAGCAGCAGGTCCAGCGATTCCTGCAGGTTGCCGGCCAGGCTCAGGGCGCTGCTCGCCGCGCCTTGGTGGCCGGGCAGCAGGCGCTGGCCGAAGAGGAAGCTGGTGTCGTCGCCGGGCAGCGACTGCCGGCAGTTGTCCAGCAGCCGCAGGAACTGCTCCGGGCTGATCAGCCGCTGGCCGTCGAGGATGTCCTCGTAGAACAGCCCGGTGCCGCGCAGCAGGCGGTGGCTGTCGAGGCCGCGGCTGAGCGCCAGGTCGATCAGGCAGGCCGGCTGGTGGTGCGCCGGGATGAAGCGCTGGTCGCGCTCGTAGTAGCCGAGGGTGCTATGCATGCCGCCGGCCTCAGGCGCTGTTGGCCAGGCGCGGCAGCTGCTTGGCCCGCGCCATGGCCAGGTTGAGACGCTCCAGCAGCCCGTCCACGCTCTCCTCGCGGGCCATGCAGGCCACCGCGCTGAGGCTCAGGCGCAGGCTCTCGCCCTGCGGCACGCTCTTGTGCGCGTAGCTGCGCACCGCCGCTTCCAGCTCGCCGGCGATACGCCAGGCCTGGGCCTCGCCGGTGCCCGGCAGGAGGGCCACGAAGCGGTCGCCGGCGAGGCGGCAGAGCAGGTCGGAGTGACGCAGGTTGAGCAGCAGCAGCTGGCTCACCGACTGCAACGCGCGGTCGCCTTCGGCGTGGCCGTGGTCGCGGTTGAACAGGGCGAAGTCGTCCAGGTCCACCAGCACCAGGGAAAACGCCTGCTCCTGTTCGGCGGCGCGGCGCTGTTCCAATTCGATCTGCCGGCGCAGGTAGGCGGCGCCGTTGAGCGGGGTCAGGCGGTCGTGGTGCAGGTGCTCGCGGAACAGCCGCTCGCGCTTGCTCAGCTGCTGGGTCAGGGCCTGCTGTTCCTGGCTCCAGTGGTACAGGCCGTAGGTGATCAGCAGCAGGCCGATGGGCATCGGCACCGACTCCAGCCAGTGGTCCCAGTCGATGTCGGTGGGCAGCTGGATGAATTCGTCGAGGGCGTCCATCCACATGGAGAAGAACACCGCGCCCAGGCCCAGGGTCAGCAGCGTGGTGACGCGCCCGGCCGGGCGGTGCGCCAGCACCAGGCAGACCCAGCAGAACGCCAGCAGCGAGGAACCGCCCTCGCCCACCACGTCCAGCCAGTCGATGCGCGCCCAGGGCTTGAGGTCGCCGACCGCCAGGTACAGCAGCAGGCCGCAGTTGGCCAGCACCACCAGGGCCAGGAGTTTGAGGCGGTGCAGCTTGAGCAGGTTGGTCATGGCGCGGCTTCCCTTGTGCGTGGACGGGCGCCAGCCAAACAGGTCCGCGTGATGCTTTGATGACAGGCCCCGGGGGTCGGATCGGCTCAGCGCGGATGCCGCCGGCGCCGGAAAAAAGCCCGCGCGGCAGCCCCTGGCGACCACGCCACGGGGCCTGCGCCGGGGCGTGAGCCGAGCGCACCGGGTCGATTGGGCTCAAATGCCCCGGCTAACCCCGGCGAAACCCCGTATTCCGGGGCTTTGCGCGGCGCGCTGTCACCGAACCGTCATCCCCCCTGCCTAGCTTCCGCCCCCAGTTGACCGGGCCGTCTTGGCCCATCGGGGAAATTGGCTCAAGGGGGAATTGCGCCGTGTTCGTCATCAAGCAGTCGCGGAACGTCCATCCGCTGTTCAAGGTCAGCGCCCTGGCGCTGGCCATCGCCACCGCGCCATCGGCCTGGGCCGACGACGCCAGCGCCGCAGCCGGCGAAAGCATCACTGTGTACGGCCAGGCCGACAGCCTGGACAAGGCCCTGCAACAGCAGCGCCGTTCCGACAGCGTCGAGAGCGTGGTGCACGCCGACAGCATCGGCCAACTGCCGGACAGCAACGCCGCCGAAGCGCTGCAACGGGTGCCGGGCACTTCCATCGAGCGCGACCAGGGCGAAGGCCGCTTCGTCCGGGTGCGCGGCCTGGGCCCGGACCTCAACGCCGTGACCATCAACGGCACCCTGGTGCCCTCGCCCGAGGCCGGCCGCCGCGCCGTGGCCCTGGACGTGCTGCCCAGCGAACTGATCCAGTCGCTGTCGGTGATCAAGACGCTGACCCCGGACATGGACGCCAACTCCCTGGGCGGCACCATCGCGGTGGAGAGCCTGTCGGCCTTCGACCACGACGGCCTGTTCTACACCGGCACCGCGCAGAGCAGCTACGACGAGAACACCCACCGCTTCAGCCCGAAATACTCCGGCGCCGCCAGCCAGCGCTTCAGCCTCGGCGACGGCATCGACAACTTCGGCGTGGCCGCCGCGCTCAGCTGGCAGAACCGCAAGTTCGGTTCCGACAACGTCGAGACCGGCGGCGACTGGGACTTCGACGACGGCGCCAAGCTCGGCAGCATGGAGCAGCGCGACTACGCCATCGAGCGCGAGCGCAGCGGCGGCGCGCTGAACTTCGACTACCGCCCGGACGACGACAGCAAGTACTGGCTGCGCACCCTCTACAGCCGCTTCAAGGACAGCGAAACGCGGCAGTCGACCAAGATCACCTTCGAGGACGCCCTGGCCGAAGGCGAGAGCGGCGACGTCTCGGTGGAGCGCCGGCTCAAGCAGCGCGAGGAAACCCAGACCATCCAGTCCTACGTGTTCGGCGGCGAGCAGCGGCGCGGCGACTGGACCCTGAGCAGCCAGGTCGGCTGGAGCAAGTCCGACGAGGACAGCCCCGGCCACATCGACCCGGCGGTGTACGACGGCGGCACCCTCAGCGGCGGCTGGTACGACAGCGAGAAGCCGCGCCTGGACCTCGATTCCGCCTTCTACGACCCGTCCAACTACAGCCTGAAGAGCGTGAAGTGGGGCGAGTCCTATACCTCCGACCGGGAGAAGAACATCCGCCTGGACCTGGCCCGCGACTACGACCTGGCCGGCAACCCCTCGACCTTCAAGTTCGGCGGCAAGCTCAGCCGCCGCACCAAGGACAACGACGAGGACATCTGGAACTACAAGAAGCTCGCCAGCGCCGGCCTCACGGCCGACCAGCTGAACCTGGCCAACGCCCTCGACGGCAAGGTGCACTACAGCCTGGAGCAGTTCGGCCAGGGCATCTCCGGCAGCACCGTGAAAGGCCTGATCGGCGGCCTCGACCGTAGCCAGTACTACGACGAGGAAGCCTCGACCATCAACGACTTCCGCATGCACGAGGACATCGACGCCGGCTACTTCATGAACACCGTCGACGTCGGCGACTGGCGCTTCATCGCCGGCCTGCGCTACGAAGGCACGCACTTCGAGGCCAAGGGCACCGGGGTGGACGACGGCGAGTTCCAGGGCATCGAGCGCAAGCGCGACTACCACAACTGGCTGCCCGGCCTGCACCTGCGCTACCAGCTCGACGATGACACGCAGATCCGCGCCGCCTGGACCAACAGCGTGGTGCGCCCGACCTTCGAGCAGCTGGCGCCCGGCTACAGCATCGACGGCGACGAGGCCGAGTTCGGCAACCCGGACCTCGCCGCGCTGCGCTCGCACAACCTGGACCTGGCCATCGAGCGCTACCTGGGCCGCGCCAGCGTGGTCTCCGCCTCGCTGTTCTACAAGGACATCAAGAACTTCGTCTACAACACCGACCTGGCCGGCAGCGGCCGCTGGGCCGACTTCGACGAGGCGCTGACCTTCGCCAACGGCGACACGGCCAAGGTCTACGGCCTGGAGCTGGCCTGGTCGCAGAAGATGATCATGCTGCCGGCGCCCTGGGACGGCCTGCTGCTGGGCGCCAACGGCACCTTCAGCCACTCGCGGGCGAAGATCAGCGACGCCGACGGCAACAGCCGCAACGTCTCGCTGCCCAGCCAGTCCGACGTCACCGGCAACTTCATGGTCGGCTACGAGAAGGACGGCCTGAACCTGCGCCTGAGCGCCAACTACAAGTCCGATTACCTCTACGAGATCGGCAAGGTCAACGACAAGCGCTACGACAGCCGGGTGGACGACCAGACCCAGTTCGACTTCAGCGCGCGCTACTCGCTGACCGACAACCTGCAGGTGTTCTTCAACGCCGAGAACCTCACCGACGAGCCCTACTACATCTACGCCGGGCACCGTCAGTACAACTACCAGTACGAAGAGTACGGCCGCACCTTCACCCTCGGCATGACCTTCACCCACTTCTGAGGCCCCGCGCGCCGGGCCTCCGGCGCGTCCCGCTGGCCACCACGCAAGGAACGACGCCTTCCATGAACCACCGTTTCCCGCTCCGCTCCGTCCCGGCCCTGCTGCTGGGCCTGGCCTGCGTCGCCCAGGCCGCCGACCCCACCGCGCTGCAGGCCTGGCCGAGCGAGGCCAAGGCGCAGGCCGTGGCCTGGCTGCCGAAGCTGGCCAACGGCGCCGAACTGGCCGCCGCCAGCAAGCGCGACGGCCTGCTCCTGCTCGACGCCCAGGGCCAGGAGCGCGCCCGCCTGGCCGGGCGCTTCGAAAGCCTCGACGCGCGCCCCTGGCAAGGCGGCGCGCTGCTCGCCAGCTTCGACCGCGAGCGCGAGCAGCCGCTGCTGCAACTGGTCACCCGCGACGGCACCTGGGGCGCCTCGCTGCGCCTGCCGCGCGCCGGCTTCGCGGTGAACGGCCAGTGCCTGTACCGCGACGAGGCCAGCAACCTCTACCTGTTCCTGGTCGGTGAAGACGGCCAGGGCGAGCAGTGGCTGGTGGGCCACGGCGCCGCCCTCGCCCGCGAAGCGCGCAAGGTACGCCGCCTGGCGCTGCCGCCGAGCGCCGAGCAGTGCCGTGGCGACGACGCCGACGGCACCCTCTACGTCGACGAGGCCGGCATCGGCCTGTGGGCCTACGGCGCGCACCCGGAGGCCGACGGCAGCCGCGTGCCGGTCGACCTGAAGCAACCCTATGGCCACCTCAACGGCTCGGTGGCCGGCCTGGCCGTGGTGCCCGGCGGCCTGCTGGCCCTGGACAAGGGCCCGACCCTGCAGCGCTACCAGCGCCAGGGCGAAGGCTGGAAACGCCTCGACGCGCTGCCGCTGGACGGCCCGAAGAAGGCCGAGCAACTGGCCGCGCGCGAGCAGGACGGCATGCTGCAGGTACTGCTCCAGGACGACGCCAGCGGCCGCTACTACCAGGGCCGGGTCGACGCCCTACCGCCCGCCGCGGCGGTGGCACCCACGCTGCCCAGCGTGCTGCCGGCGGCGCAGACCGAATCCATGGCGCGCCACGGCGACGCCGCCGACGACCCGGCGATCTGGGTCAACCCGCGCGACCCCAGGGCCAGCCGCGTGCTCGGCACCAACAAGCAGGAAGGCCTGGTGGTCTTCGACCTGGCCGGCAAGCAGTTGCAGAGCCTCGACGCCGGCCTGGTGAACAACGTCGACCTGCGCTACGGCTTCGACTTCGGCGGGCGCAAGGTCGACCTGGCGGTGGCCAGCAACCGCAGCGACAACAGCCTGACGCTATTCGCCATCGAACCGAAAAGCGGCAAGGTCAGCGAAATCGGCCGGGTACCCACCGGCCTCGACGAGGTCTACGGCATCTGCCTGTATTCGCCGCGAGCCGGCGACATCCAGGCCTTCGTCAACGACAAGGACGGGCGCTTCCAGCAGTACCGCCTGAGCGCGCCCAAGGGCGTGGTGAAGGGCGAGCTGCTGCGCGAGTTCCGCGTCGCCAGCCAACCCGAGGGCTGCGTCGCCGATGACCGACAGCGGCGCCTGTTCCTCGGCGAGGAAGACGTGGCGGTGTGGACCCTCGGCGCCGACCCGGACGCCCCGGGCGAGCCGCAGCAGGTGCTGGCCGTGGGCGAGGCGCTGCACGCCGACGTCGAGGGCCTGGCCCTCTACCACGGCGCCAAGGCCAGCTACCTGCTGGTGTCCAGCCAGGGCAACGACAGCTACCTGGTGCTCGACGCCCAGGCCCCCTACCGCCTGCGCGGCGCCTTCCGCGTCGGCCTCAACGCCGCCGCCGGCATCGACGGCAGCAGCGAGACCGACGGCATCGAAGCCACCTCGGCGAACCTCGGCGGCGCCTTCGCCGACGGCATGTTCGTCGTCCAGGACGGCCGCAAGCGCCTGCCCGAGGGCACACAGAACTTCAAGTACGTGCCCTGGGCGGAAATCGCCCGCGCCCTCGACCTCGACTGAAGCACCCGGCGCCCCCACGGGCGCCGGCACCACCGCAGCGACACCGCCGAACCGGAGCAAGCCATGCAAGCCACCCTCGAACACACCACGATCTGGAGCCTCATCAGCAGCGCCAGCCCCCTCGCCCAGGCCGTCCTGGCGCTCCTGCTGCTGGCCTCGCTGGCCAGCTGGTACGTGATCGTCCAGCGCAGCCTGCTGATGGGCGCCGCGCGGCGCCGGCTGAACGCCTTCGAAGCGCGCTTCCGCGAAAGCCCCGACCTGCTGAAACTGTCCCGCGAGCTGGGCGAGCCGGGCGAAGATGCCGGCATCGAGCGGCTGTTCCAGGCCGGCTACCAGGAATTCCTGCACCTGCGCGAGGAACCCGGCATCGACCCGCAGATGCTCATCGAAGGCAGCGAACGGGCCATGCGCGTGGTCGTTGCCCAGGAGGAGGAACGCCTGAACAGCGGCCTGCCGTTCCTCGCCACGGTCGGCTCCACCAGCCCCTACATCGGCCTGTTCGGCACCGTCTGGGGGATCATGAACGCCTTCATCGGCCTCTCCGGCGTGCAGCAGGCGACTCTTTCCAGCGTCGCCCCGGGCATCGCCGAGGCCCTGGTGGCCACCGCCGTCGGCCTGTTCGCGGCGATCCCCGCGGTGATGGCCTACAACCGCTTCGCCGCCGGCTCCGAGCACCTGCTGGGCCGCTACTGCGCCTTCGCCGAACAGCTCCAGGCCCTGCTCAACCGCCGCGCCCACGCCGCGCCCAGCCTGGCCACGGCGGCCTGACGGAGGCCCTCGATGCAACGCATCCGCAGCAAGCACAAACCCAAGGCCGAAATGAACGTGGTGCCCTACATCGACGTGATGCTGGTGCTGCTGGTGATCTTCATGGTCACCGCGCCGATGATCCAGCAGGGCGTCAAGGTGGAGCTGCCCAAGGTGGCCAGCGAGGCGCTGCCCAGCGCCAGCGACACGCCGGTGCTGACCCTCACCGTGCAGGCCGACGGCGCCTACCACTGGAACCTCGGCAACGCCGTCGACACCGAGCACCGCACCGACGGCGCGGGCAGCCTCGCCGAACTCACCGGCAAGCTCGCCGCGCTGGTGGCCGCGCGCGCCGACACCCAGGTGCTGATCCGCGCCGACCAGGCGGTGGACTACGGCAAGGTGATCGCCGCCATGGCCGCGCTGCAGCAAGGCGGGGTGAGCAACGTCGGGCTGATTACCGAGGCGCCGCAATCGTGAACAAGCGCGCCCTGCCCGCCGGCGTGACCCTCGGCCTGCACGCCCTGGCCGTGGCCGGCCTGTACCTCGGTTTCCAGCCCGAGGCGCCACAGGCCGCCGCGCCCAGGGTGCTGCATACCACGCTGGTCAGCCTGCCGAAAGCGCCGCCGCCACCGCTCGCGCAGCCGGCCCCGCCGCCGCCCGCGCCAGCGCCACCCGCCGTCGAACCGCCGGCGCCCACACCGCAACCCGAGCAGGCGCAACTGGCCAAGCGCCGCGTCGAACAGCGTCAGCGCGAAGAACAACAGCGGCGCCAGCGTGAGGAACAAAAGCGCGAGACCGAACACCAACTGGCGCTGCAACAGGAACGTCAACTGCGCGAGCAAGAATCCCAGGCGCGGGCCGAACGCCAGCACCAGGCCGACGCCGCCAGCGCCGCCAAGGCCGCCGCCGAAGCCCTGGCCGCCCAGGACTACCAGCCGCTGCAGAAGAAGGCCCCGGCCTACCCCGACAGCGCCCTGGACCGCCGCCTGGAGGGCGACTGCACGGTGGAATACACCGTCACCCCGAGCGGCGCGGTCAGCGCGCCCAGGGTGGTCGCCGGGCACTGCGCGCATTCGGTGTTCGAGGGCCCCTCGCTGCGCGCCGCCGCGCAGTTCCGCTACCAGCCGCGGCTGGTCGACGGCCGCGCGGTGGCGGTGGCCAACGTGCGCAACACTTTCCACTACCGGATTCGAGAGGCGAACCGATGACCCCGGAACACCCGGACTTCCACGCCCACCTGGCGTCCTTCGACGACCAGGTGATCAACCCCTCCCGCGCGCCGAGCCTGGGCGAGATCGTCGACCTGCGCCGCCGCGCGCTGCTCAAGGGCGGCCTGGCCGCCGCCGCGCTGGGCTTCCTCGGCGGCGGCCTCGGCGTGCCCCGCGTGTTCGCCGCCGGCAGCCCGGCGCTGCTCGGCTTCAGCGGCGTGCCGGTGCAGCGGGACCCGCGCTTCGACCGCGTGCTGGTCGCCCCCGGCTACACGGCGCGGCCGTTCTTCTCCTGGGGCGACCCGGTGGTGACCGGCGCCCCGGCCTGGCGCGGCGACGCCGGCGAGGACTGGCGCGCCCAGGAGCTGCAGGCCGGCGACAACCACGACGGCATGCACTACTTCGGCTTCCCCGACGCGCCCGATGGCCACGGCCTGCTGGTGATCAACCACGAATACGTGAACCCGACGCTGCACCCCAACGGCCAGACCTTCACCAGCAACCCCGACGGCAGCCGTGGCCGCCCGCAAGGCGAGGTGCGCAAGGAAATCGCCGCCCACGGCCTGAGCGTCATCGAGGTGAAGAAAGACGCCGCCGGCCACTGGCAGCGCGTCGAAGGCTCGCGCTACAACCGCCGCGTCACCGGCAGCACGCCGATGCAGCTGAGCGGCCCGCTGGCCGGGCACCCGCACCTGCGCACCGTCAGCGACCCCAGCGGCAGCCAGGTGCTGGGCACGCTGAACAACTGCTCGATGGGCGTCACGCCCTGGGGCACCTACCTGGCCTGCGAGGAGAACTGGCACCAGTACTTCGTCAACCGCGACCCGGCCGACTACGCCAGGCGCGTCTCGCACAAGCGCTACGGCATCTCCAACGGCGCCAGCAGCAACTACTACGCCTGGGAGTCGGTGGAGCCGCGCTTCGATGCCACGCCCAGGCCCGGCCAGCCGCACCTGGGCCACGTCAACGAGCCGCACCGCTTCGGCTGGGTGGTGGAGATCGACCCCTTCGACCCAACGTCCACGCCGAAGAAGCGCACCGCCGTCGGCCGCTTCTGCCGCGAGTGCTCGACCCTGTCGCTGGGCGCCGACAACCGCATGGCCTTCTACTACGGCGACGACACCAGGGGCGAGTACATCTACAAGTTCGTGCCCAGCGGCCGCTACGACCCGCACAACCCCAAGGCCAACCGCGACCTGCTGGACGAAGGCACCCTCTACGTGGCGCGCTTCGACGCCGACGGCAGCGGCGCCTGGCTGCCGCTGGTGCACGGCCAGGGCGGGCTGGACGCCGAGCACGGCTTCCCCAGCCAGGCCGAGGTGCTGCTCAACGCCCGCGCCGCCGCCGACCGCCTCGGCGCCACGCCGATGGACCGCCCCGAGTGGGTGGCGGCGCACTCGCTGACCCGCGAGGTCTACGTCACCCTGACCAACAACGACAAGCGCGGCGACAAGCAGCCGGTGGACGCCGCCAACCCGCGCGCGCAGAACCTGCACGGGCAGATCCTGCGCTGGAACGAGGCCGGCGGCGATCCCACCGCCACCCGCTTCACCTGGGAAATCTTCCTGCTCGCCGGCGAGGCGAAGGACAGCGGCGCGGCGCAGCACCTCACCGGGACCATCAACGGCGATATCTTCTCCTCGCCGGACGGCCTGTACTTCGACGCCGGCGGGCGCCTGTGGATCGAGACCGACTTCGACGACGACCAGCCGGCGATGCAGGCCATGGGCTGCAACCAGCTGCTCTGCGCCGACCCGGCCAGCCGCGAGGTCCGCCGCTTCCTGGTCGGCCCGCGCGGCTGCGAGCTGACCGGCATCACCCAGACCCCGGATGGCCGCACCCTGTGGGTCAACATCCAGCACCCGGGCCTCAGCTTCCCGGCCAGCGACGGCACGAGCATCCCGCGCTCCACCACGCTGGTGATCACCAAGGACGATGGCGGCGTCATCGGCACCTGAGGCCCGCCCCGGCAATCCTCGCCCTTGGTATTTGTAGGAGAAACTGTCCTGCGTACG
>NZ_JARJLT010000187.1 GCF_029335315.1 Pseudomonas citronellolis | reverse complement strand
TGGCCGGGTCGGCGACGTCGCCGACCAGCAGCTCGACCTCGGCGGCGAGGTTCTCGCGCTTGCCGGTGGACAGGTCGTCCAGCACGCGCACGCGGAAGCCGCGCGCCAGCAGCGCGTCGGCCAGGTGCGAGCCGATGAAGCCGGCGCCGCCGGTGATGAGGACGGGTTTGGCGCAAGCCGGGGAGATATCAGCCACGACGGTAATAGCGATCCAGTAGGGTCGGCAGCGCGGCGCGCCAGGCGCGCGGCTTGATGCCGAAGGTGTGAAGGATTTTCTTGCAGGCGAGCACCGCGTGCTGCGGCTCCTCGCTGGCGTCCGGGCGCGCGGCGTGGGCCTGGGCGGCGGGGTCGCGCAGCGCCTGCCCGCTGAGGGTGCGCGCCTCGGCGGCGATCACCTGGCCCAGGGCCAGGGTGGTGGTGGCTTCCAGGCCACCGTAATGGTAGGTGCCCCACAGCGGCGCCTGGCAGTCCAGCTGCTTGAGCACCGAGAGGATGACCCGTGCGGCGTCGTCCACCGGGGTCGGGTTGCCGCGCCGGTCGTCGGCCAGGTACAGCTCGTTCTCGCCGAGGGCGCGGGTGAGGAAGCGGTCGAGGCTGCCGTTGGGGCTGTCGTCGAGCAGCCAGCCGAAGCGCAGCAGCACATGGCGCGGGCAGGTGGCGCGCACCCACTGTTCCATGCGCCACAGCGCCTGGCCACGGCGGCCCAGCGGCAGCGGCTCGTCCTTCTCGCTGTAGGCGGTGGCGCGGGCGCCGTCGAACACGCGGTAGCTGGAAGGCTGCAGCAGGAGGATCTCGTAGTGCTGGCAGAGTTCGGCCAGGCGCTCCACGGCGCGTTCCTGGGCGGCCAGGCGGGCGTCGTCGACGGATTCGGCCTGGAACCAGTCCTGGTAGTAGGCGAGGTTGATCACCGCGTCGGGGCGGGTCTCGTCCAGCAGCAGGGTCAGGCTGGCGGCGTCCCAGCCCTGCTCGGGCGGGCGCGGGGCGAGGAAGCCGATGTCTTCCTCGGCGCCCAGGCGGATCAGCGCCTGTCCCAGGGCATTACCGCCACCCAACAGCATCAGGCGCATGCGCATCTTCAGGGGTTACTCGAATCGTGGGCCACGGCCGGTGGAATCCCACCGACACTGATGCGGGCATTTTTCCTGCCCACCGGGACAGCGTCAAGCGCCGCCGCCGCGTGGCATGCGGCTTCGCGCCCCGCTCAGCGACGGCGGAACAGCGGCCGCGACTCGATTGCCGAGCGTCCGTAGAGCACGCTCAGCCCGGCCAGCCCCTTGAGCGCGTCCTCCACGGGCTTGTCCGCGCGCACGGCGAAACTGTCGAAACCGCACTGGCGCATGTGCGCCAGCTGGTCGCGCAGCACGTCGCCCACCGCGCGCAACTCGCCGCGCCAGCCCAGGCGCCGGCGCAGCAGGTAGGCCAGGCTGTAGCCACGGCCGTCGCGGAAACTGGGGAAGTCGATGGCGATGAGCGGCAGCTCTTCGAATCGACCGAGCAACATCTGCGGATCATCGTCGGGCCCGAGCCACACCCCG
>NZ_JARJLT010000186.1 GCF_029335315.1 Pseudomonas citronellolis | reverse complement strand
ACTCCAACCGCTGGCTGCTCGCCTACGCCCAGGCGCTGAGCGAAGCGGACGCCGGACAATGGCTGGACTTCCGCTTCGCCGATGGCCAGGCCGGGCGCATGACCCGTCGCGAGATGCTGTTCCACCTGGTCAACCACGGCACCTACCACCGTGGCGCCATCGGCCACGCCCTGGACCTGGCCGGCGCGCCGCGCCCGGCCGACACCTACACGGTATTCATCCACGCCGTCCAGCCACAGCGACGGGGCGCAGCTTCCGCCTGACCCGTGGGCGGCTGCTAGAGTCAATGGCTCACCCATTGGCACTGCCAAGGAGGCCGCCATGCACGCTTTCCCTTCCCTCGGCCTGGCTCTGCTGTTCGCCGTCGGCCTCGGCCTGTCGCCGGCCGCCAGCGCCGGCCAGGCGACCAGCGCGCTGGGCGGCCTGACCGGCGCCTTGCCGCTGGGCTCGATGACTTCCAGCAGCACCGGCAATGTCGCCGGGCTGCTGGAGTTCTGCGTGAAGAACAACTACCTCAGCGCCGCCAACGCGTCCTCGGTGAAGAGCAAGCTGATGGGCAAGCTGGGCGCCGACGCCACATCCGACAGCGGCTACGAGGACGGCAGCAAGGGCGTGCTCACCACGCCCGGCGGCAAGCAGGTCGATCTCAGCGCCAGCTCGCTTAAGGAGAAGGTCACCAAGCAGGCCTGCGACAAGGTCCTCAGCCAGGGCAAGTCGATGCTCTGAACGCCCCGTCGGCGGCGCGCTAGTGCGCGTCCGCCGAAGGCGCGGCCGGTGGGGCGATCCTGTGCATCAGCGGCACCAGCAGCAGGGTCGCCGCGAAGCAGGCGCCGACCAGCAGGAAGGCGTCGGCGAAGGTCAGCGTCTGCGCTTCGCGCAAGGCCAGGTCCCAGAGGTGGCGCAGGGCCTGCTGACTGGCCTGGCCACTGGCGTCCAGGCTCGGCGCCAGCCATTGGTTCAGCGCTTCGTTGTTGCCGTTGAGGTGCTCGGCCAGGCGCAGGAAGTGCAGGTTGGTGCGGTCGTTGAGCACGGTGGCGCAGGCGGCGATGCCGATGGCCCCGCCGAGGTTGCGCATCAGGTTGAACAGCCCCGAGGCCAGGCGCAGGCGCTCCGGCGGTAGCGAGCCCAGGGCCAGGGTCACCGTGGGCGCCACGCAGAACTGCTGGGCCATGCCGCGCAGGGCCTGCGGCAGCATCAGCTGCTGGGCGCCCCAGTCGTGGGTGAGCGGGGCGAATTCCCACATCGACAGGCTGAACAGCACCATCCCCAGCGCCAGAATCCAGCGCAGGTCGACGCGCCGCGCCAGGGCGGCGTAGAGCGGGATGCTCATGATCTGGAAGATGCCCGTGGAGAACACCGCCAGGCCGATGTCGAGGGCGCCGTAGCCGCGCACCCGGCCGAGGAACAGCGGGGTCAGGTAGATGGTGGCGAAGATGCCGATGCCGGTGACGAAGGAGAACAGGCAACCGAGGGCGAAGTTGCGCTCCTTCAGCGCACGCAGGTCGACGATGGGGTTGTTCGAGGTCAGGCTGCGGGCGATGAAGGCGACCCCGCACAGCCCGGAAATCCAGGCGGTGGCGAGGATGGTGTCGTCGCTGAACCAGTTCCAGCGCGGGCCTTCCTCCATGGTGTATTCCAGGCAGCCGAGGAACACCGCCATGAGCGCCATGGCCGGGTAGTCGGCGCCCTTGAGCAGCTTCAGGTCGGGCTTGTCCAGGCGCACCATGAGCGGCACCACGCTGGCGACGAACAGCCCCGGCAGTAGGTTGATGTAGAACAGCCAGGGCCAGGAGGAGAGGTCGGTGATCCAGCCGCCGACCACCGGGCCCAGGGTCGGCGCCAGCGAGGCGATGGCGCCGATGGTGGCGGCCACCACCACGCGCTGGCGGCCGTCGAAGTAGATGAAGCCGGTGGTGAACACCATGGGAATCATCGAGCCGCCGAGGAAGCCCTGCAGGGCGCGGAAGGCGATCATGCTCTGGATGTTCCAGGCCATGGCGCAGAGCAGGCTGGCGAGGGTGAAGCCCAGCGCCGAGCCGGCGAACAGCCAGCGCGTGGAGAACACCTTGGACAGCCAGCCGGACAGCGGGATGACGATGATCTCGGCGATCAGGTAGCTGGTCTGCACCCAGGCCAGCTCGTCGGCGCCGGCGGACAGGCCGCCGCCGATGTCGCGCAGCGAGGCGGAGACGATCTGGATGTCCAGCAGGGCGATGAACATGCCCAGGCACATGCAGGCGAAGGCCACCACCTTCTGCCCGGTCGACAGGCTCTCGACCGGCACCGTCTGGTTCGACCAGAGGTTCACGGCCGGCTCTCCAGGGCCACCTTCGGCGCGTCTTCGTGGACATGCGCACGGGTGTCGACGGCGACCACCACCGACAGCCCCGGACGCAGCTCGCCAAGGCGCCCGTCGACTTCGTCGAGGTGGATGCGCACCGGCACGCGCTGGACGATCTTGGTGAAGTTCCCGGTGGCGTTCTCCGGCGGCAGGATGCTGAACTGCGCGCCGGTGGCCGGCGCCAGGCTGTCGAGGTGGCCGTGGAAGACCTTGCCCGGCAGCACGTCGGCCTCGACGTTGACCGCCTGGCCGGCGTGCATCCGCGCCAGCTGGTCTTCCTTGAAGTTGGCGTCCACCCACAGGCCCTGGGCCGGGACCACGGCGAGCAGCTGGGTGCCGGCGGCGACGTAGCCGCCGACCCGCGCGCGGCGGTTGCCGATGTAGCCGTCGACCGGCGCGCGCAGCTCGGTGTAGCCCAGGTCCAGGCGCGCCAGGTCGCGCTCGGCGCCGGCCTGTTCGAGGGCCGCCTGGGCCTGTTCGCGCTGGCTCTGGATCACGTCCAGCTGGCGCCGCGCGGCGAGCAGGCTGGCGCGCGCCTTGTCGCTGTTGGCGCGGGCGGTCTTCCAGCCGGCCTCGGCGCGTTGCGCGGCCTCCACCGACACGGCGTTGCGCTGCACCAGGGTGGCGTAGCGGCGGTTGTCGTCGCGGCTGCGCGATTCCTCGGCGGCGGCGGCGTCGATCTCCGCCTGGCTCTGGCGGATCAGCGCCTCCTGCAGCGAGGCCTGGGCGGCGACGTTGGCCAGCAGCGCCTGCTCGGCGTGCACCGCGCCCTCGGCCTTGGCCAGGGCGGCGCGGAAATCGCGGTCGTCGATGCGCGCCAGCAGGTCGCCGGCGTGCACGAACTGGTTGTCGCTGACCACCAGCTCGGCGATGTAGCCGGCCACCCGCGGGCTGATCACCGTGACGTCGCCGCCGACGTAGGCATCGTCGGTCTTTTCCAGGAAGCGGCCGTCCAGCCACCAGTGCCCGGCGTAGGCGCCGACGCCGGCCAGCGCCAGGGCGGCCAGTCCAAACTTGAGCGCCTTGCGCGAGCGCAGTTTGGCCGCGACGGCGACCGGGGTGTCGGAAAGGGAGACAGGCTGGTTCATGGCGGCTACCGCTCAGGCGTGGGTGGAAGAAGGAAGACCGTCGTCGCGACGGCGAATCTGATGCTGCGGGCCGATCGGCTCACCGCTGCGGGCGTCGACCAGGGCGATCTGCACCGGCTCGCCGCTGCGCGTGTCGACCAGCTGCACACCATCCACCAGCGGCCCGGCGTGGCGCTTGCCCCACTGCAGCAGGGTCAGCAGCACCGGGCGCAGCTCGCGGCCCTTGGCGGTCAGCAGGTATTCGTGGCGCGGCGGATGGGCGTTGTATTGCTGGCGCTCGAACAGCCCGGCGGCGACCAGCGCGCGCAGGCGCCGGGTCAGCACGTTGCTGGCGATGCCCAGGCGCGCGGCGAACTGGTCGAAGCGCCGCGAACCGTAGAAGGCCTCGCGCAGGATCAGCACGTTCCAGCTGTCGCCGATCAGCTCCAGGGCCTGGGCGACGGGGCAGGGCATCTGTTCGAAGGAGGTTCTGCGCATGGCCGGCGGGCCTCTTGTAATTACGGTCATCATCTGATTGGGCGGCTCTGTAACGCCCTCCGCATGGGGATAGCGGAGAAGTGTTACTAGATATGATGATTGTAATCTAAATCGGTGACTTGCTTTGCGCAAGTGACTTCGGGGGGAGGGGATGAACGGTTCGCTGTGTGCGGCGATCGCGGACAGAGTCCGCTCCTATCAAGCGTACTCTCCCCG
>NZ_JARJLT010000185.1 GCF_029335315.1 Pseudomonas citronellolis | reverse complement strand
TCCGCCAGCGCCCGCGCACCCCGGCACGGGTGGCCCGCGCCAGCAACTCCTTGCGCGTCATGCCAAGCAGCCTGGCGATGGCCGGCTTGCTGCGCCGCCCGGCCTTGGCCAGGGCGTCCAGCTCCTCCGGGCTGAAGCCCAGCGTGGCGTAGTGCGAGTGGATGTGCGCGCTGTGCTGCGCCTGGTGTGACGAGCTCTGCGTAGCGCTGCGAGGCATGGCGAACTCCTTCTGTGAATGGGCACAGAGGGATGGACCGGACAGCGGGCAAAACATTCAGGCATTCTGGCTGCCGTCTATCATCCCCCTGCAGCCAGACAGGAAACCCACGCCATGAAACACCGGATCGTCGAACGGCCCGCCTTCACCCTGGTCGGCCAGGAATTCCACGCCGAGCGCGACGGCAGCGTGCGCCAGCTGTGGCAGGCCTTCCTGCCGCGCGCCGCGAGCATCGCCGGGCGCACCGACGCCCAGGTGCTGTATGGCCTGTGCGCCCAGGGCGAAGCCGGCGCCTTCCGCTACATCGCCGGCGCCGAGAGCAGCGGCGGCGCGGTGCCCGAAGGCATGCTGGCGTTCCAGGTGCCGGCGCAGAAGTACGCGGTGTTCATCCACCAGGGCACGGTGGAGCAGATCGCCGAGAGCTTCCAGCGCATCTACGCCGAACTGCTCGCCCTGCGCGGCCTGGAGCCGCGCCAGGGGCCAGCGTTCGAACGATACGGCGAAGCCTTCCTCGGCCCCGACGACGCCCGCTCGCAGGTGGAGCTGTACGTCCCGGTGTACTGACCCTCAGCGCTTGGCCGGCTGCTTCATCTGCGCCAGCAGCCCGCTGCACTGGTCGTCTTCGCTCTTGCTCGGGGCGATCAGTGCCAGCAGCCCCGCAGCCGGCCCCACCGCCACGCCCAGGGCGACCATGCCGGCGCCGCGGGCGATCAGCGGGCCGGCGTGCACCCCGGCCTGCGGGTTCTTGAACGTGCCCTGCACATACAGCGGCGAGCGCAGCGAGAACAGCCGCACGCCCTTGCTGTGGGGGATGATGTCCAGGTCCAGCTTCTCGTTGGCGAAGTTGGCGCTGCCTTCGACATTGATGATCGCGTTCTCGGTGTCGAAGGCGAAGATGCGCGGCGTGGCCAGGCCCTTGGCGATGCCGACGTCGGCCGCCGCGCAATTGATCTTCACGTCGTCGTCGCCGAACAGCTTGGCCACCACGTAGTTGCCGACGTTGAGCCCGGCGATTTCCATCAGCCCCTTGCTGATCCGCCCGTCGTTGACCAGCAGCTTGAGGTCGCCGTTGGCGCCGCCGAGGATCGCCGCCACCGAGTTGCCGGTGCCGCTCAGGCTGGCGTCGCCGTTCAGCTCGCCGAAGCTGCTCTGCATCGGCGCGAAGGTCGGGAACAGCTGTTTCAGCTTGAAGCCGCGCGCCTGCAACTGCACCTTGCTCTGCAGCGGATTCTTGCCGCCGTCCAGGCGGATCTGCGCGGTGAGGCTGCCGCCGGCCACGCCGAAGCGCAGCGGGTCCAGGCGCAGCAGGCCGTCTTCCAGGCGCAGGTGGGTCTGCAGGTCGCTGATCGGCAGCTTGTCGCTGTGGATGATGCGCTTGCCGGCGAACTCCACGTCGGCGTCCATGGCGCGCCAGCGTTCGGTGCGGAACTCCTCCACCGGCAGCACCTTGTCCGCCGGCTGGCGAGTGCTCTGCCCGCGCGCCTGCTTCTGCGCGTTGCTGTCGGCGCCGATCAGCGGGCCGAGGTCGGCCATGCGCAACTGCTCCGAGGTCAGCTTGCCGCTGAGCGTGGGCCGCGGCTGCGCGTTGACGAAGGTGAGGCTGCCATGCAGGTCGCTCTCGCCCACCTTGCCATTGAACGCCTGGTACTCGAAGCGCGCCCCGGCGGGGTCGTGCAGTTGCGCGCGCAGGCGCCCGTCGGTGGCGTAGGCCGGGGTATCCGGCAGGGTCACGCCGGTCAGCGGGAAGAGGTTGGCCATGCTGCTGCCGGCCAGCTTCAGGCGCAGGTCCAGCGCGCCGAGGTTGAGCGGGTCGGTCAGGGTGCCGACCACCGCCGCGCGGGTGTCGCCCACCTTCACCTCGGCCTGCAGCGGGAACGGCCGGCTGGCGTCCTCCAGGGCCAGCACCCCGCCGACCTTGCCCGCACCGCTCAGCGGCAGGCCCTTGTAGGTGCCGCTGACCTTCCAGCCGAACACATAGTCCTGGGTCGCCGCCGCCTGTTCACCGCCGACCGCCTTGCCGGCCAGCTGGGCGAAGGGCACCGGCTTGCCGAGGGTGTCCACCAGCACTTCCAGGCGGGTCTTCAGGGTCTGGTCGTCGAAGCCGACGCGGCCCTTGTCGAAGCCGATCTCACCGATGGCCAGCGACCAGGGCGTGGGCTCCTCGGGCGCGCCCGCCTCCTTGGGCGGCAAGGTGAAGGTCCAGTTCGCGCGGCCGTCGGCCAGGCGCAGCAGGTCGGCGCTGGGCTGGGTCAGGCGCACCTGCGGGATCACCACCTGGCGCCATAGCAGCGGCAGCGGCGACAGGCGGAACTCCACGTGGGCCAGGCTGGCGAAGTTCGCCGCGCGGGTCTTGCCCGCCGCCCAGTCGGGATTGCCCAGGGTGATGTCGCTGGCGGCGAAGTGCGGCCAGGGCACCCAGGCGCGCCAGCCACCCTGCTCCGGCTCGCGCTGCCAGAGCACCTGCAGGTCGCCGTTGATGGCGAAGGGACGACCGATGGCGGCGGAGACCTTGTCGTTGATCAACGGCCGCGCGCGGTTCCAGTCGAAGGTGGCGATGAACACCAGCGCCGCCACCAGCAGGGTGAGCAGGCTGGCGAAGCTATAAAGGCAGATTTTCTGGCCGCGCGTCATGCAGAACTCCTTGTAGCCGCGTCGGTGGTGGTGCGCCCTGGCACAGTCGCCCAACAGTGTGCGCATTGCCGGCGCGCGATGCCAGCCGCCAGCCCATGCCGGGTTGGACCGCGCCAGGCCGGCGAAATGCCGGAAATCTCACCCACGCGGGAAAAATCAGACGCCGCCCCGCGCCACGCACTCGCGGCCAAGCACGCGCCCCGATGGCCCGCCGGAGCGTTCCAGCGATAGTTCCAGTCTGTCACGCCGATAGATACATCTAATAAACAGATTAAAACAATCTTCTCAAAAAGCGCCTTTAAATCACTATATAAAAGCAATAAACAAATTCAACTTATTGTTTTAATACATATTTTATAAACATCATCGGCATCGATAGCGACCATTAGCCACGTTCGTTTTTAAATCAACAATCCAGATCAGATACTGGCTCCGTGTCCAGAACAACACCCCTTTCCTCCAGGAGCCAACCATCATGAAACGCACCCTCGCCTTCGGTTTCGCCCTTTCCCTGATCGCCGCCAACCTGGCTTTTGCCGCCCCGGCCGCGGTCTCCGCCCAAGCTCCGGCGCAAGTAGCCGAGAGTGGCACGTCCAACAGCGTCGACCGTCTGCACAAACAGATGAGCGAACAGGTTCGCGTCGCCGAGAATGGCAGCGACCACACCATCGATCGCCTGCACAAGCAGCTGAGCAACGAAGCCCGCGTCGCTGAAAACGGCAGCAACCAGACCATCGACCGTCTGCACCAGCAGATGGGCAACGAAGCTCGCGTAGCGGAGAACGGCAGCGACCACACCATCGACCGCCTGCACAAGCAACTGAGCAACGAGGCCCGCGTCGCCGAGAACGGCAGCAGCCATACCGTCGACCGCCTGCACGGTGCAATGAGCGTCGCCGAATCCGGTGGTGACACTGTCTTCAACACCCACCTGCGCCAAGCATGACCCCAAGGCAGTACACCGCAAGGTGAGAGAAAAGCCCGGCCCCGGCCGGGCTTTCTTATTCCCGCCAGAAGCCCTCCCGATCCCGCCCTCGAATTCCTCGGAAAGCCGCACCAACCCTGACCTGGAGCAGATTTTCCGAACAACTGATCCAATAAGTAGATATTAATGATTGGCTCGATAAGCCCTATCGAGGCCATTGATAGAAGTCAAAAATTAAAATCAACTTATTGTTTTTAAAAAGATTAATTAAACATCACCCACATCGATATCGACCATTGGCCGAGTTCGTTTCTAAATCGATGATCCAGATCAGACAATAGCTCCGTGTCCAGAAGAAACACCCCATTCCCCAGGAGCCAACCATCATGAAACGCACCCTCGCCTTCGCCCTTACCCTGATCGCCGCCAACCTCGCCTTCGCCGCCCCGGCGCAAGTGGCCGAAAACGGCTCGTCCAACAGCGTCGACCGTCTGCACCAGCAAATGCAGGCCCGCGTCGCCGAGAACGGCAGCGGCCAGACCATCGATCGCCTGCACAAGCAACTGAGCGACCAGGTGCGCGTTTCGGAAAACGGCAGCAACCAGACTATCGACCGCCTGCACCAGCAGATGGGCAGCGAGTCCCGCGTGGCCGAGAACGGCAGCGCCAACAGCATCGACCGTCTGCACAAGCAAATGACCGGTGAAGAAGCCCGCGTAGCGGAAAACGGCAGCGCCAGCACCATCGACCGCCTGCACAAGCAAATGGGTGGTGAAGAAGCCCGCGTCGCCGAGAACGGCAGCAGCCACAGCGTCGACCGCCTGCACGCTGACATGCGCGTAGCCGAGTCCGGTGGCGACACTGTGTTCAACGCCCACCTGCGCCAGGCCTAAGCGCCACGAGGTACACCGCAAGGTGAAAGAAAAGCCCGGCATTCGCCGGGCTTTCTCATGTTCGCAGGTTCAGTTCGCCTGGTCGGGCGAGCCGTCGGAGCGGCCGATGGTCGGCGGCGCCTCCACCACCAGTTCCTCGGGCACCTCGTCCACGCGCGGGTCGAGGGTGGCGGCCATGGGGCTGACGGTATCCGGCATGGCCACGTGGTGCAGCGGCGCCTCGTCGACACGGTGGATACCAGTGACGCGCTTGGGCTGCACCCAGAAGATCAGCAGCAGCGCGTAGGCCGATACCAGCATGTAGAACATGCCCGGGCCGAAGTGGCTCATCATCGCGCCGGCGAACAGCGGGCCGATGCACGCGCCCACCCCGTAGGTGGTCAGCAGCATGGCCGAGAGCGCCACGCGGCGCGGCTGCTCGACATGGTCGTTGGCCAGCGCCACCGTCAGCGGGTAGAGGGTGAACAACAGCATGCCGGTGATGAAGCCGTTGGCCAGCAGCGCCCAGTACGGCAGCTCGATCAGCCCCCACATGGGCGCCGCGGCCACGCACAGCAGCAGGGCGTTGCCACGGATCAGCCAGCTGCGGTTGACCCGGTCCGACAGCCAGCCCAGCGGCCACTGCGCGCAGAAGCCGGCGACGATGCACATGCCCACGAACAGGCTCGACTGCGAGGTATCCAGGCCATTGCGGTTGGCGTACACCGGCGCCAGGCCGTAGAAGGCGCCGACCATCAGGCCGGCGACGAAAATGGTGCCCAGCGACTGCGGCACGCGCTTCCAGAAGAAGCCGATCTCCAGCGGTGCCGCCACCAGCTTGGCCGGGTGCACGCGGCGGGTCAGCGCCAGCGGGATCAGGCACGCCGAGAAGCAGATCGCCACCAGCAGCAGCGGCTTGTAGTCCAGCACCGGGCTCAGCGCCAGCAGGCCCTGGCCGACCACCAGGCCCAGGTCCACCGCCACCATGTAGCCGGCGAACACCTTGCCGCGCTGGTGGCCCTCGGCCTGCTCGTTGAGCCAGCTCTCGATCACCATGTACTGGTTCATCATCACCGCGCCCATCACGAAGCGCAGCGCCACCCACACGCCGAGGTTGTCCACCAGCGCGTGCAGCAGCACGATCACCGTGGCCAGGCCGGCGCAGGCGACGTAGGAACGGATGTGGCCGAAGCCGGCGATCAGCTTGTGGCCGAACTTGCCGCCGCAGACCAGGCCGAAATAGTAGGCCGCCATCAGCCCGCCCACCCACAGGTCGCCGGCGCCTTCGGCAGTCAGGCGCAGACCCATGTAGGTGGTGAACAGGCCGGAACCGGCCAGCATCAGGAGGGTGGCAGTGTAGAGCGCGGGGAACGTCACGAGCGGGCTGAACATGGGGCTACCTGGCCGGGCGACGCGGCGCCACGGCGGACGAAAGTGGGAGCTCGGCCATTGCACGAAAAGCGGCCGGGGCCGCGCCGGAAAGCCCGGCGCGACAGCCGCGCATTATCCACGCGGGCCCGGGGCGCCGCCATTGGCCGCGACGTCCGGCAACCGTCGGAACCGTCCGACACTGGCGGCCTCGAATGCAGAAAGCCCTCCCCCGGAGAACGCCATGAACCTCCACGACCCTCGGGAATTCCTGCTCTGGTGCCTGCTCATCAACTACGCGGTGCTGCTGCTCTGGTTCGGCGCCTTCAGCCTCGCCCACGACGACCTCTACCGCCTGCACAAGCACTGGTTCGGCCTGGCCCCGGAAACCTTCGACGCCCTGCATTACGGCGGCATGGCCGTCTACAAGATCGGCATCCTGCTGCTGAACCTGACGCCGCTGCTGGCCTTGTGGATAACCGGCGACTGAGGACTTCCGCACCCTGCAGTCGCCCACATCCCCCGTAAGCGGACCACGCCCGCGAGCCCTCTACGCCCCGTTCGCGAGCAAGCTCGCTCCTACGAAAAGCGCCGTCCGGTGCGTGTCTGATTTGTGGCGCCAGATTTTTCCCACTTTGGCCTACGGAATTCGCCCAGGCCTGCCGATACTCCCCTGGCGTGGTACGCCCCGCACTGGCCCCCAACAAGAACAATCTCCGAAGGCCTGACTTCACAGAACCCATTTTGGAGATCGTCAATGAATAGCTGGATATCCAACCTGAGCGTGAACCTCAAGTTGGCCCTGGGCTTCGGCGTGGTGCTGGCCTTTACCGCCATCCTCGCGGTGGTCAGCTGGGTCGGCCTGGGCTCGCTGATCGACCGCAGCAACTGGATGAGCGACATCACCGAGCTCAATGCCCGCCTCACCAAGCTGCGCATCGCCCGCCTGCAATACATGATCGCCGACGGCGGCGATCAGGAAGCCGCCACGGTCATGAGCACCCTGGCCGACTTCAAGGCCCAGCAGCAGAAACTGCGCGGCTTCTTCGTCAGCCCCGAAAATGTTCGCATGCTCGACCAGCTCGGCGGCGTGATCGCCGACTACGAGAAATCCCTGGCGGCCATGCGCAACGGCTACCAGGGCGCCGCCGTCACCCGCCGCGCCCTGCAGGACAACGCCGCCCGCGCCGGCGAGCTGAGCGCGCAGATCCAGGAACAGGTACTCAAGGCCCCGGCCGATGAAGAGCGCTCCACCCGCTACCAGGCCATCAGCCGCACCCGCGAGGACCTGCTGCAGGCCCGCTACGACGTGCGCGACTACCTGGCCACCGCCCTCACCGGCAACGGCGACGGCGTGACCCGCCAGCTCGACGAAAGCATCGCCGGCCTGCCAGCCCTGGAAAGCGTGCTCGGCGTCGACCAGGCGGCCCGCGTCCGGCAGCTCGGCGAGGCCCTGCGCGCCTACCGCGACGCCGTGCAGACCCTGCGCACGAACATGGCCAGCATCGTCCAGGCGCGCAAGGAAATGACCACCCAGGGCCAGGACATCGTCAAGATCAGCGAAGCCCTGTACCAGCTGCAACTGGACCGCCGCGACGCCGAAAGCGCCCGCGCGCGCAGCCTGCAGAGCCTGTTCACCCTGCTGGCACTGGTGCTCGGCGGCCTGGCCGCGCTGGTCATCACCCGGCAGATCACCGGCCCGCTGCACGCCACCATGGCGGTGGTCGACCGCATCGCCGCCGGCGACCTGTCGCAGGACATCCAGGTCCAGCGCCGCGACGAACTCGGCCGCCTGCAACAGAGCATGCAGCGCATGAGCCGCAGCCTGCGCGAACTCATCGGCGGCATCCGCGACGGCGTCACCCAGATCGCCAGCGCCGCCGAGGAACTCTCGGCGGTCACCGAGCAGACCAGCGCCGGCGCCAACAGCCAGAAGGTGGAGACCGACCAGGTGGCCACCGCCATGCACGAGATGTCCGCCACCGTGCAGGAAGTGGCGCGCAATGCCGAGCAGGCCTCCCAGGCCGCCTCCGCCGCCGACCGCGAAGCCCACGACGGCGACCGCGTGGTGAACCAGGCGGTGGAACAGATCGAGCGCCTGGCCGAGGAAGTGGAACGCTCCGCCGACGCCATGCAGCGCCTGGAACAGGAAAGCGAGAAGATCGGCAAGGTCATGGACGTGATCAAGTCGGTGGCCGAGCAGACCAACCTGCTGGCGCTCAACGCCGCCATCGAAGCCGCCCG
>NZ_JARJLT010000184.1 GCF_029335315.1 Pseudomonas citronellolis | reverse complement strand
ATTTTCTCCGCGTCCCGGTCGCCTTGTGTTTCAAATCCCCTGCACGATGAGGTCGGGTATGCGTCAGCACAACCGTATCGTATTCCGTTCCATGTTCCGCATCCGCGTGCTGGACGCCGCCAGTGGCAAGCTGCTGGGCTATGTCGCCGACCTGTCGGAGAGCGGCCTGAAGATTCGCTGCGACCTGCTGCTGGAGGCGGAGAGCGTGCTGGAGCTGCGCCTGCGCATGCGCGATCGCGAGGACCGCATGCGCGAGGCCGAGGTGCGGGTGCGCTGCGTGTGGTCCGGCGAGAATGCCCAGACCGGGCAGTACGAGGCTGGCCTGGCGCTGGACCAGCCTTCGGTTTCCTACAACGAGCTGATGACCGAGCTGCGCGCCGGGCGACGCAGCCCGACGCCCGGCTGAGCCCGGCCGCAGCCGCAGCCGCAGCTCTAACCAAGAGTACCGAGCACGTTCACCGCCACCCGCTCGGGGATTTCGTTCTGCGACAGCACGTGCAGCCCCGGGCTGAAGACCCGTGCATAGCGGGCGAGCAGCGGGCGCAGCTGCGGCATCACGGTGAGGATCGGCGGGTGGCCTTCCTTGCGCAGCTTTTCCTTCACCACCGGCATGGTGTTCTGCAGCTGGTTGAGCAGGTTGGGCTCCACCGGGATGTTGTCCAGGCTCACCGGGCCGGCCTGCTGGGCGATGGCCAGGGCGCTGAGCAGGGTGTTCTCCAGGCCGTTTTCGAGGATGAACACGGAGAGTTCGCCGCGCTCGCCGGCGATGCTCGAAACGATGCTGCGGCGCAGCGCGTAGCGCACGTCGGAGGCCAGCAGCACCGGGTCCTTGGTGGTTTCGGCGGCTTCCACCAGGGTGGTGGCGATGCTCACCAGGTCGCGCAGCGGCACCTGTTCCTGCAGCAGCTGGCGGTACACGCGGTGCTGCAGGCTGAAGCTCAGCTGCGCGCGCAGGTGCTCGGCGAGCTTCGGCGCCTGGGCCGCAAGGCGCTGCATCAGGTGTTCGACGTCGTCGTGCTTGAAGACTTCCGGCAGGTGCTCGCGGATCACCTTGTTCAGGTGGGTGGCGATCACGCTGGCGCAGTCGATCACCTGGTAGCCCAGGTTGAGCGCGCGCGGCTTGTCTTCCGGGCGAATCCACACCACCGGCATGCGGTAGGCCGGGTCGTGGCCGAGGATGCCGTCGATCTCGCCGTAGAGTTCCGCCGAGGGAATCGCCATCAGGCGGTCGGCGTGCAACTCGGCGCCGTCGATGCGCTCGCCGCTGATGTGGATGCTGTACTGCGAGGCCTTCAGACGCAGGCTGTCGCGGATGTGGATTTCCGGGAGCAGGAAGCCCAGGCTCTCCGACAGCGTCTGGCGCACCCCGCGCACGCGCTGCACCAGCGGCGCGCCGCCGGCGTCGTTGACCAGGCCGACCAGCTTGTAGCCCAGCGAGATGGACAGCCGCTCGACCAGCGGGATGTCTTCCCAGCCGAGGTTCTGCGCGCGCTCCTGGTCCATGGCCTTGCCGATCGCCTCGACCTGCTCCAGGTCCTGCGCTTCGCTCGGCGCCTCGCTTTGCGACACGCGCCAGGCGACGAAGGCGATCAGCGCGGCGAAGCTGAAGAACGCCAGGTGCGGCATGCCCGGGACTATCGCCAGCACGCTGACGATGCCGGCCACGGTGTACAGCAGCGACGGCGAGGCGAGCATCTGCTTGCGCACCAGCGCGGTGATCTCGGCCGACTCGTTGACCCGGGTGATGATGATCGCCGCCGCGGTGGACAGCAGCAGGCCGGGAATCTGCGCGGCCAGGCCGTCGCCGATGGTCAGCAGGGCGTACTGGCGGAAGGCGTCGCCGCCGGCCATGGCGTAGACGAACACGCCGATGGCGACACCGCCGAACAGGTTGATCAGCAGGATCAGGATACCGGCGATGGCGTCGCCGCGAACGAACTTGCTGGCGCCGTCCATGGCCCCGTAGAAGTCGGCTTCCTTGGCCACTTCGGCGCGCCGGCGCTTGGCTTCGGCCTGGTCGATCAGGCCGGCGTTGAGGTCGGCGTCGATGGCCATCTGCTTGCCGGGCAGGGCGTCCAGGGTGAAGCGCGCGGTGACCTCGGAGATGCGCTCGCCGCCCTTGGTGATCACCATGAAGTTGATGATGGTGAGGATCACGAAGACGATCAGGCCGACGATGAAGTTGCCGCCGATGACCACGTGGCCGAAGGATTCGATCACCTTGCCGGCGGCGCCCGAGCCGGTGTGGCCGTCGAGCAGCACCACCCGCGAGGAGGCCACGTTCAGCGACAGCCGCAGCAGGGTGGTGACCAGCACCACGGTCGGCAGCAGCGAGAAGTCCAGCGGGCTGCGCGAGGACACGCTGACCATCAGCACCAGCAGGGCGATGCCGATGTTGAAGGTGAAGAGCACGTCCAGCAGCAGCGGCGGCAGCGGCAGGATGATCATCGCGAGGATGGAGAGGATGACCAGCGGGATGCCGATCCGCCCGCTGCGCAACGTCGGCAGGAGCTGCTCGAGGAAATTCATGGTTGGCCTCTGCTTGCCAGGCTGTCGGGGATGGGGAGGTGTTTGGCGAGTTCCGGCCTGCGTTGCCGGCGCCCCTGGCGGAACGCGCGCAATTGCAGGATGTAGGTCAGCACGTGGGCCACGGCGGTGTAGAGGCCGGCGGGAATCTGCTGGTTGACCTGGGTGCTGAAGTAGATGGCGCGGGTCAGCGGCGGCAGCTCCAGCACTTCAAGGTCGTGCTTGGCGGCCATCTGGCGGATGTACAGGGCCATTTCGTCCATGCCGCGCGCCAGCACGTAGGGGGCCTGGGCCTTCTTCGGGTCGTATTTCAGCGCCACGGCGAAGTGCGTCGGGTTGGTCAGCACCACGTCGGCCTTGGGCAGCACGCGGTTGATCTGGCGTTGCAGCATCTGCCGCTGCACCTGGCGGATGCGCGCCTTCACTTCCGGGCGGCCTTCCTGGTTCTTGTGCTCTTCGCGGCGCTCCTGCTTGGTCATGCGCATGCGCTTGAGGAACAGGAAGCGTTGCAGCGGGATGTCCAGCAGGGAGAAGAAGATGAACACCGTGAGCAGGCCGATCAGGGTGTCGAACAGCAGGCCCAGCGAGCCGCCGATGGCGCTGCGGATGTCGCTGCGTTCGAGGGCGATCAGGCGCGGCAGCGAGTCCAGCAACAGGTACCAGGCCACGGTCAGCAGCAGCGCCATCTTCAGCAGCGACTTGAGCAGCTCGGTGAGGTTCTGCGCCGAGAACATCTTCGCCAGGCCCGCGATCGGGTTGAGCTTGCTGGCCTTGAACGCCAGGTTCGCCGAGGCGAAGATCCAGCCGCCCGGGACCATGCCGAACACCACCACCAGCAGCGGGGTGATCAGCAGCGGCAGGAGCAGCTGGACGATCAGCCAGATGTGCTGGCCGACGATCAGCGCCAGGTCTTCCAGACCGACCTCGCTGTGGTTCAGGTCCAGGTAGGCGAAGCGGAAGCTCTCGGCCAGGCCGTCGAAGAAGCGCCCGACGCAGGCCTTGAGCACCAGCAGGGTGCACAGCAGCGCGACGGTGCCGGCGAGGTCGCGGGAGCGCGGCACCTGGCCCTGCTGCCGGCTTTTCTGCAGCTTGTGGGCGCTGGCCTCTTCCGTTTTCTCCTGGGAACCGCCCTGTTCAGCCATGGCTGGCGCCCCGCAGCAGGTGGCCGAGGTTGTCGAGCAGCTCGCGGGTGAGTTGCAGGTAAGTGTCGGGCAGGTCCGGCAGGGTCAGGCGGATGCACGCCAGGCCGGTGAGGATGGCCATGGGGAAGCCCAGGGAGAACAGGTTCATCGCCGGCGAGATGCGGTTGAGCAGGCCGAAGCAGAACTGCACGAGGAACATGCAGAAGGCCAGCGGCAGGCTGACCAGGGTGGCCGCCGAGAGCACCCAGGCCATGGCGTAGATCAGCGTGGCGAAGCCGGCGTAGGCCAGGCCGCCGCCCACCGGCCAGTAGCTGAAGCTCTGGTACAGCACGCTGACCACCAGCAGGTGGCCGTCGCTGGCGAGGAACAGCAGGGCCAGCAGCAGGAAGTACAGCTGGCCGACCACCGAGGACGACGACACCCCGTTCACCGGGTCGTTGTAGCGCGCCATGCTCATGCCCATCTGCGTCGAGACGATCTCGCCGATCAGGCTGAACACCACGAACACCAGCTGCAGGGTCAGGCCGAGCACCGCGCCCACGGCAATCTGCTCGATGCTGGCGAGGATGCCGGCCGGCGACAGTGCGTCGATCTGCGGCGGGCGGGGCAGGGCGGCGCCCAGGGCCAGGGTCAGGCTCAGCGCCAGGAGGATGCGCGCGTGGTTGGGCAGCGACTTGTGGTTGAGCACCGGGGCCAGGGCCAGCAGCGCCATGATCCGGCAGAACGGCCACCAGTAGCGCTGCAGTTCCTGCAGGTACTGGCTGGCCTGCAGCAGGGATTCGTTGGCGTTCATCCGGCCCGTCCCGCCTAGCCGACCAGGTGGCCGGCCTGCTTGAAGCTCTCGATGAACAGGTCGCTCAGGGTGCGCAGGATCCAGTGCCCGGCGAATACCAGCATCCCCAAGGTGATGAGCAGGCGCGGGAGGAAGCTGAGCATCTGCTCGTTGATCTGCGTGGCGGCCTGGAAAATGCTCACCAGCAGGCCGCCGAGCAGGCTCGGCAGAACCAGCACGCAGACCACCACGGCGGTGATGTGCACGGCGTTGGCAATGATCTCGACGGCGTATTCCGGGGTGAGCATGGCGACCTCAGAACGGCTGGATGCTGGAGGTGAGGGTGCCCATCAGCAACGCCCAGCCATCGACCAGGACGAACACCATGAGCTTGAACGGCAGCGAGATCATCATCGGCGAGAGCATCATCATGCCCATGGCCATGAGCACGCTGGCCACCACCAGGTCGATCACCAGGAAGGGGATGAAAATCATGAAGCCGAGCTGGAACGCGGTCTTCAGCTCGCTGAGCACGTAGGCCGGGAGCAGCAGGGAGAAATCCAGCTCGGCCTTGTTCTCCGGCATCTTCTCGCCGGCCAGGGCGAGCATGGTGTCCAGCGAGGTCTTGCCGGTCTGCGCGAGCATGAAGCGGCTCAGGGTGCCCTTGGCGCGGCCCAGGCCTTCCTCCAGGGTGATGGCGTCGGCCTGGAAGGGTTCGAAGGCCTCGGTGTAGACCTCCTTCCATACCGGGCGCATCACCAGCAGGGTCATGCACAGGGCGATGCCCACCAGCACGTTGTTCGGCGGGCTCTGCTGCAGGCCCATGGCCTGGCGCAGGATCGCCAGCACGATGATGAAGCGGGTGAAGCTGGTCATCATCAGCAGCATGGCCGGCAGCAGCCCGAGCAGGGTCATCACCACCAGGATCTGCAGCTTGACGCTCAGTTCCTGGCCGTGGCCGGTGTCGTTCAGGCTCAGCAGCGAAATCTCGCCGCCGGCGGCCAGGACCACGCCGGGAAGCATCCCGGCCAGCGCCAGGCCCAGGGCCAGCCAGTGCCGCGCGCGGTTCATCGGGTCAAATCGTCCAGCCCGGCGCCGCACAGTTCCAGCACGCGCAGGCCGTAGTTGCCGTTCATCACCACCACCTCGGCCTTGGCGAACAGGGCGCCGTTGACCTTGAGGTCGAGCGGCTCGCCGGCCAGTTTGTCGAGGACGATGACGCTGGAGGTGTCGACGTCCATCAACTCCTTCAGGGAAATCTCGGTGGAGGCGACCTCCAGGGTCAGGTTCACCGGGATCTTGCCGAAGAAGCTCAGGTCCTGGCGCGGCGCCGGCAGCGCCTCGGGGCTGCTCGCGGGCGCCTCGTCCAGGGCCAGGCCGGCGTCGTTGAGGAGGCTGTCCAGTTCGCTGTCGGTCACTTGGCTCATGGGCTTTTCACGCTCTCGAGGGAGGTCAGGAAGAGGCCGCCGTCTTCTTCGAAGAGGGTGCCGCGGAAGAGTTTCTGCTGGTTCACCATCACCTCGCTGCGTTCCAGCAGGCGGATCGGCAGGATGTCGCCGGGGCGCAGCTCCAGCGCCTGCGACAGCGGCATCTGCAGGGCGGCGATGACGCAGTCCAGGCGCACCGGCAGGTGCAGCAGGTGCTGCGTCGGGTTGCCGTTGAGGCGCGCCGGCGGCGGGCCGGCCAGGCGGGTGGTGAGTTCGTCGGCGAGCTCCGCGTCCAGGTAGATGAACAGCGAGGCCTGGCTGCCGGTGATGTGGCTGAGGAACTGGAACTGGGCGACGTACTCCCAGTGCACCAGCTCGTAGTCGTTGTCGTGCGGGGTCAGCTCGCCGAAGGTGTCGCCCAGCAGCAGCGAGCGGGCGAACAACTGGCTGACGTCGACGCCGAGGCGGCGGCGCATGCGTTGTTCCGAGGTGCTGATCGGCGGGGTGTCGTGGCTGGGCAGCGAGGTGCCGCCGTAATAGCACTCCAGGGCCTCGGTCAGCAGCGGCCGGTCGATGGCGAAGCCGACCTTGCCGGTGGGGCAGCGGAAGATGCATTCGGCCGGGCGCGGCGAAGTTTCCTGGACGTCGACTTTTTGCAGTTCCAGGTTGATTCGATAGTTGCGCAGGAAGTAGTCGCTGATGATGCGCGGATGCTTGTTGGCGATTTCGCGAATGTATTGCGGGACCCGATGGTAATGCCGGCCCAACTTGTGCGGTTGCAGGCGTATGAGTCTTTCCGGCGCTACGCCGTGGTGGACTTTGGAATGGCCAGTCATGGGTTGGGTCGACTTCCGGGAATGGGCTGCGAAGGCGTTCGGCACAGCGGCGGAGGACGATCCGGCACATCCGGCGCACGGCGAACCTGGGGAGCCCGGCGGCGCGTTGCGAAAAACACGCGGCAGGGCCTGCAGATGGGGCGGGAGTCTAGGGCGGCGGGGGCTTGCGGTTAAATCAATAGAAATCAAATGACGTTTTTGATCGTCATTCGGGGGCGCCTGAGCGGATTTGACGAGAACTGACTCGGCGTTTTTCGTGTGAGCTGGTTAACGTTCGTGCTGTGACGGGGTTCAGCAGGAAAAGTTCCCTGGCATCTGAACAGGGCGACACGAAAGTGCAACTTTTTAAGCCCCGTCCAGAAAAAAAGGAAAAACGCGCACGGCCTTCCTTATATGGCCGCGATTGATAGCCGCGAAACATTTCCGAGCTGCCTTCCCATATCGACGAAAGTTCTACGTCGCACCAGGTTCGATGGAATAACCGAGTGTCGCCCACGGGCGGCCGAGAAGCAGGAAAGTTGCATTGAAACAGTTCAGTCAATTGGCCAGTTGCGGCGCTGAAGCGACCCTGGCGAATCAACAGGTGGTGATCGTCGGCGGCGCCGGCGAAATCGGCCTGGACCTGCTCAATGACGGCCTGGCTCGTTTGGGCCGGCGGGTGCTGCGGGTGAAGAACGCGGCCGAACTGGGCGGCGCCGACCTGCAGGGCGGCCCGGTGTTCGTCTTCGCCGAACGCCACCCGACGCGCAGCTTCCCGCAGATCGCCGAACTGCTGCAGCGCGTGCCGCAACTGAGCCTGGTGCCGGTGGTGGAGTACGCCGACCAGGAAATGGCCGCGCAACTGCTGGAAATGGGCTGCGTCGACTACCTGCTGGCGCCCTTCAGCGAAAGCCAGCTGGCGGCGCTGCTGCACCGCCAGGAGCAGGCCCTGGCCGCCGGCGAGGGCTTCGTCTCGCAGTCGCGCGCCGGGCGTCGCCTGCTGGCGCTGGCGCAGCGCGTGGCGCAGACCCGCGCGCCGATCCTGATCAGTGGCGAGACCGGCACCGGCAAGGAGCTGATGGCGCGCTACATCCATCGCTTCTCCGCCGAGCCGCAGGCGCCCTTCGTCGCGGTGAACTGCGCGGCGATCCCCGAGCAGATGCTCGAATCCATCCTCTTCGGCCACGAACGCGGCGCCTTCACCGGCGCGGTCGCCGCCCAGCCGGGCAAGTTCGAACAGGCCAACGGCGGCACCCTGCTGCTGGACGAGATCGGCGAACTGCCCCTGGGCCTGCAGGCCAAGCTGCTGCGCGTGCTGCAGGAGCAGCGCGTGGAGCGCCTGGGCGGGCAGCGCGAGATCCGCCTGAACGTGCGCATCATCGCCGCCACCAACCGCGACCTGCAGGCCGAAGTGGCCGCCGGGCGCTTCCGCTCCGACCTGATGTTCCGCCTCGACGTGCTGCCGCTGCACATCAGCCCGCTGCGCGAGCGCAAGGACGACATCCTGCCGCTGGTGCAGCGCTTCATCCGCCAGTACGCGCCGCAGGAACGCCACGCCGAGCTGCTCACCGAGCCGGCCCGGCAGGCGCTGCTGGCCCACGACTGGCCGGGCAACGTGCGCGAGCTGGAGAATGTCATCCAGCGCGCCCTGGTGCTGCGCGCCGGGCTGTTCATCCAGCCGGCCGACCTCGGCCTGGCCGCCCCGGCCAGCCAGCCGGCGCCGCTGGCGGTGCTTGCGCCGAGCCCGGGCGAGGGCGGCAAGGCCGCGCTGCGCGCCAGCGGCAAGTGGGCCGAGTACCAGCACGTGATCGACACCATCCGCCGTTTCGGCGGGCACAAGACCAAGGCCGCCGAGAGCCTCGGCATGACCCCGCGCGCCCTGCGCTACCGGCTCAACGCCATGCGCGAGCAGGGCGTGAACCTGTCCTTCTGATGCGAGAGTCCCGATGAACCCGATTGAGCAGGCCCGGAGCGACATGCTCGGGCAGATGCAGCAGTTGAGCGCGCTGTCGGCGGCGCCGATCCGCCCGGCCATGCAGGTCGAGGGCGCGGCCGCCGAGCCCGGCTTCGGCAACGCCTTCGAGGACGCCCTGCGCGCCGTCGACGCCCAGCAGCACCAGGCCAGCGAAGCCGCGGCGGCGGTGGACAGCGGGCGCAGCGACGACCTCGCCGGCGCCATGATCGAAAGCCAGAAGGCCAGCGTCTCCTTCAGCGCCCTGATGCAGGTGCGCAACAAGCTGACCACCGCCTTCGACCAAGTCATGAACATGCCGCTGTGACGGCGCACAAGGGCTGAACCGTGCTGCAGAAGATCAAGAACCGCCTGCCCCTGGACAAGCTCCGCTTCGACCCGCGCCTGACCCTGCTGGGCCTGGCCGGCGGCGCGGCGCTGCTGGCCGTGGGCAGCACCTGGTACCTGTGGCGTGACCAGGGCGCCTTCCACCCGCTGTACGGCGCCGGTGAAGCCTTCCCGGCCGCCGAGGTGATGCAGGTGCTGGACGCCGACAACATCGCCTACCGCCTGCACCCGCAGAGCGGCCAGGTGCTGGTGCGCGACGACCAGCTGGCGCGCGCGCGCATGCTGCTGGCGGCCAAGGGCGTGAAGGTCGCGGTGCCGGCCGGCTACGAGCTGTTCGACAAGGACGAGCCGCTGGGCACCAGCCAGTTCGTCCAGGACGTGCGCCTCAAGCGCAGCCTGGAAGGCGAGCTGGCGCGCACCGTGATGGCCATGGAAGGCGTGCAGCAGGCCCGCGTGCACCTGGCGCTGGACCAGCAGAGCTCCTTCGTGATCAGCCAGCGCGAGCCGGGCAAGGCCTCGGTAATGCTGCAGCTGGCGCCCGGCTACCGGCTCAAGCCGGAGCAGGTGGCGGCGGTGGTCAACCTGGTGGCCAACAGCGTGCCGCAGCTGCAGCCGGAGAACGTCAGCGTGGTCGACCAGCACGGCCTGCTGCTCTCCCGCGGGCTCGCCGCCTGGGGCGGGGCGCAGCAGAACGGCCAGCTGGTGGACGAGTTCCAGCAGAAGGCGGTGGCCAACGTCGAGCAGGTACTGGCGCCCATCGTCGGCCCCGGCAACTACCGCGTCAGCGTGGCCGCCGACATCGACTTCAGCCAGAAGGAAGAGACGCTGCAGTCCTACGGCGACACGCCGCGCCTGCGCCGCGAGACCCTGCGCGACGACAGCACCCTCGACGAGCTGGCCCTCGGCGTGCCCGGCTCGCTGAGCAACCGCGCGCCGGTCAAGCCGCCGGAGCAGCAGGGCGCCAACCCGCAGGCCGCCGGCGCCGCGCCGAACGCTGCGCCAAGCGCCCAGGACAAGGCCGCGACCTCCAAGCGTTCGGAGTCCAACCGCCAGCTCGATTACGACCAGAACATCACCCACGTCAAGCACGCGCCCTTCAACCTGCGCCAGCAGAGCGTGGCGGTGATGATCAACGCCGCCGCCGCGCCCCAGGGCGGCTGGAGCGAGGAAACCCGCAAGCAACTGGAAGCGGCGGTGAAGAATGCCGTCGGCTTCAACGCCACGCGCGGCGACAGCCTGTCGCTGTCGGTGCTGCCCTTCGTCGCCGCCGCCGCGCTGGACGAGCCGGTGCGCTGGTGGGACGACGAACAGCTGCAGGGCTGGGTGCGCCTCGGCGCCTTCACCCTGATCAGCCTGCTGCTGTTGCTGCTGGTGGTGCGACCGGCGGTGCGCAGCCTGGCCGCGCGCAAGCCGGAAGCCGTGGAAGGCGAGGCCGGCGCGGGCAACCCGCTGCTCGCTGGCGAGCTCGGCGAACGCCTGCTCGCCCGGGTCGGCGACCAGCCGCGCGCCCTGGGCCTGTTCAGCGAACTCAACCCGCTCTCGGAAATCCGCCTGCCGGCGCCGGGGTCGGGCCTGGAACACCAGATCGAACACCTGCAGATGCTGGCCAAGAACGATCCCGAGCGGGTTTCCGAAGTCATCAAGCAATGGATAGGGCGCAATGAGCGAGACCTCAACCCAGTCGGCTGACGAGCCACGCATGCCGGCGCGCCGGCGCGCGATGAGCTCCATGGAACAGGCGGCGATCCTCATGCTGAGCATGGGTGACGAGACCTCGGCCGGGGTGCTGCGGCACTTCTCCCGCGAGGAGATCATCAGCATCAGCCAGGCCATGGCGCGCCTGAACAACGTCAAGCTGCCGATGGTGTCCGACGTGATCGGGCGCTTCTTCGACGACTACAAGGAACAGAGCAGCATCAAGGGCGCCTCGCGCGGCTACCTCGCCGGCATGCTCGGCAAGGCCCTGGGCAGCGACATCACCCGCAGCCTGCTGGACAGCATCTACGGCGAGGAAATCCGCGCCAAGATGGCCCGCCTGGAGTGGCTCGATCCCAAGCAGTTCGCCGCGCTCATCGCCAACGAGCACGCGCAGATGCAGGCGGTGTTCCTCGCCTTCCTGCCGCCGTCGATGGCCAGCGACGTGCTCGAATGCCTGGCGCCGGAGCGCCAGGACGAGCTGCTGTACCGCATCGCCAACCTCAGCGAGGTCAGCAGCGAAGTCATCGCCGAGCTGGAGCAGCTGATCGACCGCAGCCTCTCGGTGCTTTCCGCGCAGGGCTCGCAGGTGCGCGGGATCAAGCAGGCGGCGGACATCATGAACCGCTTCAAGGGCGACCGGAACCAGATGTTCGAGCTGCTGCGCGGCCACGACGAGAACCTGGTGGAGCGCATCGAAGAGGAGATGTACGACTTCTTCATCCTCTCCCGGCAGACCCAGGACACCCTGCAGGCGCTGCTCGAAGCCATTCCCCTGGAGGAGTGGGTGGTGGCGCTCAAGGGCGCGGAGCCGGCGCTGGTCAAGGCCATCCAGGGCGCCATGCCCAAGCGCCAGGCGCAGCAGATGGAGTCGATCAAGCGGCGCCAGGGGCCGGTGCCGCTGAGCCGCGTCGAGCAGGTGCGGCGCGACATCATGGGCATGGTTCGCGAGCTGGCCGCCGAAGGCGAGATCCAGCTGCAACTGTTCCGCGAACAGACGGTGGAGTGAGGCGCGCATGACGGTCAAGGTGATCCGCGGCGGCGCCCGCGACTGGCGGCCGTACCGCTTCCCGCCGCGCTGCAGCGGGGCGTTGCAGGAACAATGGCACGGCGGCGACCCCGCCGAGCTGCAGAAGGCCGTGGCCGAGGGCTACCAGCAGGGCAGCGACAAGGGCTACCACGAAGGCCTGGAGCAGGGCCGCGAGGCCGGGCGCGAGGAAGGCTTGCGCCAGGGCCGCCAGGAAGGCCTGCGCCAGGGTCGCGAGGAAGGCCGGGCGGAAGGTCGCCAACTGTTCGAGACGGCGGCGCAGCCGCTGGACCGCCTGTGCGACGAATTCCGCCGCTTCGCCGAAAGCTTCGAGGCGCAGCGCCGCGAGCAACTGCTGGAGCTGGTGCAGAAGGTGGCCCGGCAGGTGATCCGCGTCGAGCTGACCCTGCACCCCACGCAGCTGCTCAGCCTGGCCGACGAAGCCCTGGCGGCGATGCCGGAACAGCCCGACAGCGTGCAGCTGCTGCTCAACCCCGAGGAGTGCACGCGCATCCGCGAGCTGGCCCCGGAACGTGCGGCGGCCTGGCGCCTGGTGCCCGACGAGCGCCTGGCGCTGGGTGAATGCCGCCTGCTCACCGCCGAGGAAGAAACCGACATCGGCTGCCAGCAGCGCCTGGACAGCTGCATGCAGGTGCTCGACGAACACCTGCTCGGCGACGACTGACGATGGCCCTGGGCGAAAGCTTCAGCCTCGACCTCGACCAGGCCCTGCGCTCGCTGGACTCGGTCCAGCTGGCCAAGGTCAGCGGGCGTCTGGTGCGGGTCTCCGGGCTGCTCCTGGAAAGCCTCGGCTGCCGCCGCGCCACCGGCCAGCGCTGCCTGGTCGAACAGGCCGACGGCAGCCTGCTGGACGCCCAGGTGGTCGGCTTCAACCGCGACACCACCTACCTGATGCCGTTCAAGAAACCCATCGGCCTGGCCGCCGGCTCGCGGGTGTTCCCGGCCGAAGACCAGGCCGCCCTGCGCATCGACGAATCCTGGCTGGGGCGGGTGGTCAACGGCCTCGGCGAACCGCTGGACGAGCTCGGCCGCCTCGGCGGGCGCGACACCCTGGCCACCCAGCTGCCCAGCGTCAACCCGCTCAAGCGGCGCCCGGTGACCGAGGCGCTGGACGTCGGCGTGCGCGCCATCAACGCCCTGCTGACCCTCGGCAAGGGCCAGCGCGTCGGCCTGTTCGCCGGCAGCGGGGTGGGCAAGAGCGTGCTGCTGGGCATGATCACCCGGCAGACCAAGGCCGAAGTGGTGGTGGTCGGGCTGATCGGCGAGCGCGGCCGCGAGGTGCAGGAATTCATCCAGCACTCCCTCGGCGAAGAAGGCCGGCGCAAGGCCGTGGTGGTGGTGGCGCCGGCCAACGAATCGCCGCTGATGCGCCTGAAGGCCACCGAGCTGTGCCACAGCATCGCCGCCTATTTCCGCGACCAGGGCCGCGACGTGCTGCTGCTGGTGGACTCGCTGACCCGCTACGCCATGGCCCAGCGCGAGATCGCCCTGGCCCTGGGCGAGCCGCCGGCGACCAAGGGCTACCCGCCGTCGGTGTTCGGCATGCTTCCGGAGCTGGTGGAAAGCGCCGGCAACGGCGTGGCCGGCAGCGGCAGCCTGAGCGCGCTGTACACCGTGCTCGCCGAGGGCGACGACCAGCAGGACCCGATCGCCGACAGCGCCCGCGCCATCCTCGACGGCCACATCGTGCTGTCGCGGCGCCTGGCCGACGTCGGCCACTACCCGGCGATCGACATCGGTGCCTCGGTCAGCCGCTGCATGGCCCAGGTCGGCCAGCCGGGACCGCTGCGCGCGGCGCGGCAGTTCAAGGAACTGCACGGCAGCTACGAGAAAATCCGCGAACTGATTCCCCTGGGCGGCTACACCGCCGGCCTTGACGCCCGCACCGACCGCGCGGTGCAACTGGCCCCGGCGCTGGAACGTTTCCTGCGCCAGGAAGTGGGCGAGGGCGCCGAACTCGGCGCCAGCCTGGAACACCTGCAACAGGTCCTGCGCCAATGAAGGAACAGCTCGATACCCTGCGGCGCCTGGCCAGCGTGCGGCAGAACCGCGTGCGCGAGATGCTCGGCCGGGTCAACTACCAGCGCGGCCTGTGCCAGCGCTACCGCAACAACATCACCGGCCTGACCCGCCTGTGCGGCTTCGTGGTGCCGACCAGCACCGAGCTGCAGCGCGGCAACCAGCAGCAGTACAAGGCCACGCTGTTCCGCATGCTGGCGTTGCAGAAGCGCGAGCTGGAAGTCGCCGAGCAGGCCCTGGAGCGCATCCAGGGCGAGCTGATGCAGGCGATGCGCGGCGAGAAGGTGCTGGAGCAGGTCATCGAATCGCGCCTGGAGCAATGGCAGTCGCAGCTGGCGCGCCAGGAGCAGAAGATCCAGGACGGCCTGGCGGCGCAGAGCTGGTGGCGCGGGCAGGGCACATGAGGCAGGATTTAAGTTCTGCGTCGCCACGGTCGCCTGTGGCTGGATAGACCCCCTTTTTCTGGATTCGACCATGGAAATCACCCGCCAACTCAAGTCCGCCGTCAGCGCCGCGCAGCAGAGTGTTGCGCCCCAGCGCGGCCAGCGCAGCGACGCGGCCAAGGCCGCGGTGGCGCCGGCCGGCAACGCCAACGCCAGCGCTGGCGCGGCGCTGCCGCTGGAGCAGCTGCAGGACGCCCTGGGCGCGCTGCCGGACGTGGACCTGGACAAGGTCGCGGCGGTGCGCGACGCGCTGGCGCGCGGCGAGATCTCCCTCGACGTCGAGGCGCTGTCGCGCAGCATGCTCGACTTCCACGGCGGCGGTGCATGAGCGAAAGACGCGCCCGGCTGCTGCAGATGATCGAGGCGGACATCCGCCTCGATCGCGCCGACTACCTGTATCTGCGCAGCGCGCTGCTGGACCTGCACGACCAATTGCTGGCGCGCGACAGCGAATCCATCGCGCGCAGCAACCAGCGTATCGAAGAACTGGTGGACGCCGTGCGCCAGCGCGCCGAACGCCGCGCCAAGGTGCTCCAGGCCTTCGCCCTGGACATCAATCGCTCGGGCATGCAGCGCCTGCTCGAACACTTCCCCGGCGCCGGCCGCCAGGCCCTGCAGCGCGACTGGCAGGCACTGGCCGAACAGGTCGAGGAATGCCGCCTGCTCAACGAGCGCAACGGCCGCCTGCTGGCGATGCACAACGAAATCATCGGCCAACTGCTGGCCGGGCAGGGCGGACACGGGGTGTACGCCCCCGAGTACTGAAACGGGTTTTCATTCCACGGCGCCTGCGGGCGCCGTTTTTTTGCCTGGCGGCCAGGCATGTAGGAGCGCGCCATGCGCGCGATTCGCGGGCATGGCGCGTAAGTCCCAGCCCCTGCGTGAATCGACACGTAGGGCGAATAACCGTTCGCGGTTATCCGCCGCAGGCCCGGGCGCCGGAGTCGGGCTCGACGGCGGATAACGCCGCAGGCGTTATGCGCCCTACGGGGCCATTCTCCGCTTAACCCTTTCGACCACCCGGTCGCCTTGACTGGGAAGCAGCTCCCGCGCCGGCAGGCGGAAAGGTTCTTTCCGGCCCGGCTTCCGGTTCCCTCGGGCGGAAGCGTCCTTTCACCTCGCCGCAGGCTGAAGTGCCCGGAATACGGGCCTTCCAGGCGTTGGCACCGATATTGCTCTCAGGCTCGCAAAGGGGTATCCGACCATGGCAACCATAGATTCCGATTACGTACAGCAGATGGCCACCCAGCTGGCCCAGTACGACATCCAGGCCGGGCAGACGCGGCTGAACCGCAACAAGACCAACTACAGCAACGAGCTGTCGGCGATCACCCAGCTGAAGAGTGCGCTGAGCACCTTCTCCTCGGCGGTCACCGGCCTGAAAAGCAGCACCACCAACGCCAGCAACATGCTGGTGAACAGCGCCACCTTCAGCGAAGACGGCTACGCCACCGCCTCGGTGGGCTCCACCGCGGTCGCCGGCAGCTACCAGTTCTTCGTCAAGCAACTGGCCGCCAAGGACCAGGTGGCGCTGCAGGGCCTGAGCGATTCGGACCTGGGCAGCGGCAGCCTGACCATCGGCCAGGGCAGCAAGAGCTTCAACGTCGACATGAGCGGCGTCACCAGCCTCAGCGCGCTGGCCTCGAAGATCAACGCCGCCTCGGACAACAGCGGCGTGCAGGCCACCCTGGTGCGCAGCAACGGCGCCGTCAGCCTGGTGCTGACCAGCGAAGAGAGCGGCGCCGACCAGGCCATCAGCCTGTCCAGCACCAACGCCGCCGTGCAGACCGCCGTCGACGGCCGCAAGCAGCTGTCCACCGCGCAGGACGCCATCGTCTACCTGGGCGGCCAGGGCGGCATCGAGCTGCGCAATTCGAGCAACACCTTCGATGACGCCATCGACGGCGTCAGCCTGACCTTCAGCAAGGTCAGCGACCCGGCCGACGCGCCGCTGAACCTGGACATCGGTCGCGACACGAGCGAGACCACCAAGAAGCTGCAGACCTTCCTCGACGCCTACAACGCGCTGATGGGCACCGTCGGCACGCTCACCGCCAGCGGCACCAGCAGCACCGACCGTGGCGCGCTGGCCGGCGACTCGGCGGTGCAGGCGATCAAGTCGGCGGTGAACAGCCTGATCCGCACCAACTTCGGCAGCGGCAGCCTGATCGCCTTCGGCGTCAGCGCCGACAGCAGCGGCAAGCTGACCCTGGACAGCACCAAGTTCGAGGCCGCCCTGGCGAAGGACCCCGACGGCTTCGAGCAACTGTTCAGCGGCAAGGGCAACCTGATCGACAGCCTCGACAGCGCGCTCAAGGTCTACACCAACTCCACCAGCGGCCTGCTGACCGGCCGGGTCAACAGCCTGAACGACAAGCTCGCCGACATCGACGACCAGTTCGAAGACCTACAGACCCGCTACGACAACTCCTATTCGCGCTACCTGAAGCAGTACACCAACCTCATGCAAGTCATGAATTCCATGGACCAGACCTCCAGCATGTTCACATGACCTACTCGATGAACGACGGCTACGACAGCTACCGCTCGGTGGACCTCGAGGCCCGCTCCGCCGCCGCTTCCCCCTACGAACTGGTGCTGGTGCTGTTCGACGGCCTGCTCGACGAGCTGGCCCGCGCCCGCGGCCATATCGAGGCCAAGCGCTTCCAGCAGAAGGGGCGCTCCCTGGAGAAGTGCATGAACATCCTCAACGGCCTCTCCAGCGCCCTCGACTACGAGAGCGGTGGCCAGGTCGTGCAGGACCTGGCGCGGCTCTACGACTACTGCATCTACCGCCTTTCCGACGTCAGCGTGAGCCTGTCGCTGGAAGGCCTGGATGAAGTGACCGGGCTGCTCGGCACGCTGCGCGAAGGGTGGGCCGGTGTCCACAGCGCCCGTGGCTGACGCGTTGCTCGAACTGCGCAGCCAGCACGCGCGCCTGGCCGAAGTGTTGGCGCGCGGCGAGTGGGCGCGCCTGGGCGAGGTGGACGCGAGCATCCGCGCGCTGCTCGAGCGCCTGGCCGCCGGGCCCGCGCTGGACGCTGCCGGGCAACTGGCCAAGCGGCGCCTCGGCGAGCTTCACGGCGAGGCGCGCAACGCCTGCGCGCGCGAGGTGGAGCGCCTGCGCGTGCTGCTGGCCAGCCACCTGGACTACGCCGAAGGGCGCACCGCCTACATGCAGATAGACCGCCTGCTGGCGGCGAGGTGAATGTGTTGCAAGTGACTCCCCGACTGGCCACCGACAGCGCGCCTACCAGTGACGCGCCGCTGCCGGCCATGGCCGCGCCGCGCGAGGCGCACGCCATGGGCCGCCAGGTCGCCGCGCGTGGCGCCGCGGCTGCCGCGCCGGCCACCGGCGACGCCGCGCCCGAGCTGCTGACGCCGGCCTTCGGCGCGCAGCTGGCGCAGAGTGCGGAGGCCTCCGCCGGCGCCGATAGCGATGCCGAAGCGGCCGCCAAACCCGACGAGCAGCGTCCCGCGGCGGATGCCGCGCAGGCCCAGCCCGACCCCGCGCTGGGCGCGGCGCCGGCCGCCGAACAGTGGCTGGCGAACATGCTCGGCCAGCGCGAAGTGACCCTGCAGGCCCGCGACGGCGCCCCGCAGGACGCCGCCGACGCCGCGTCCGCCGTGGTCGCCCGTGGCATGCCCGGCAACCTGCCGCTGCCGCAGTTGCCCCAGGGGCTGCCGGAAGCCGTGCAGACCCCGGCCCAGGGCCAGCCGCTGCCGAGCCTGCCGGCGCAAGCCAAGGGCGTGCCGGCCAAGGCCGCGCGCCTGGAAGAGAGCCTGGCGAGCAAGGACGACACGCCGCTCGACGAACACCTGCAAAGCCAGCTGGACAAGCTCGCCAGCCAGGTCGCTACGCCACCCGCGCAGCAGGCCGCCGCGGCGCAGCCGAGCAACAACCCGCCGAGCGTGGCCCAGGCGCCGGCCAGCCACGGCCTGGAGCGCCAGCTGAGCCTGCAGGCGCCCACCGAGCGCTGGGGCGAGCAGATGCTCAACGCCCTGCGCGACAGCGTCGAGCTGCAGCTCAAGCACAACCTGCAGAGCGCCACCATCCGCCTCGACCCGCCGGAGCTGGGGCGCCTGGAAATCTACCTGAACCAGGACCCGGGGCGCCTGTCGGTGCAGATCCACGCCGCCCAGGGCGACGTCGCGCGCCTGCTCCAGCAGGGCGTCGAGCGCCTGCGCCAGGATATCGCCGGAGCCACCCCGCAAGCGGTCGAGGTGCAGGTCGCCGATGGCCGCGCCGGCCAGCAGCAGGCCCAGCAACAGGCCCAGCAGGGCCGCGCCGCGCGCTGGCTGGATGACGCCCCGGTCAGCGCCGCCGCCGCCGAGCGCGCCGCGCCGGAAGCCGCCGAGCGGCGCCCGGGCGACGTGCTGGTCACCGTCTAGTGATGGGTAATCAATGGAATTTGTGGATCGGGAATCCGTCATGACGATGCCGCGCATCTTAGTCTTGTTCAGTGTCATCAACCTGCTCATCGCCGGTGGCGGCGTGGCCGGCACCTATTTCCTCGCGCGCCCGCTGCTGGCCGCCCAGGCCGAGGCGCAGGCCGCCAAGGCCGGTGAAGCCAAGCCCGGCGAGGCGGGCAAGAAGGAAGAGGAAGAGCCGGGCGAGTTCGAGTTCTTCCCGGTGACCAAGATCATCGTCAGCCTGAGTGGCGCCGACCAGCGCGAGCACTACTTCGTCATCGACCTGGTGTTGCAGGCCGAGCTGGGCACCCAGCAGAAGAAGCTCCAGCAGATCGACCCGATGGTGCGCAACTCGGCGGTGGCGCACCTCTCCGCGCTGACCTTCGAGCAGCTGCGCGGCAAGACCATCCCGGCGCTGCAGGAGGAGCTGGAGCAGGTGCTGCTGGCCGACTTCGCCGCGCGCAAGGTGGCCGCGCCCTTCCAGCATGTGCTGGTCAGCAAGCTGATCGTGCAGTAAGGCCCGCGCCATGAACGCTCACTGCGCCCTCGACTACCAGGACCCCGCCGGCGCCCCGGCGCATCCGGCGCTGACCCCTGGCGCCGAACAGCAGTGGCTGCTGCGCTACCTGCCGCTGGTGAAGCGGGTGGTCAGCCAGCTGTCGCTGCAGGCCAACCAGGTGCTGGACCGCGAGGACATGGAGCAGATCGGCCTGATGGGCCTGCTGGAAAGCCTGCGCCGCTACGGCACCCCGGACGAGCAGTTCGCCGGCTTCGCCGTGCTGCGCATCCGTGGCGCCATCCTCGACGAGCTGCGCCGCCAGGACTGGCGCCCGCGCCAGGTGCGGTTGCAGGCGCACAAGGTGCGCGACAGCATCCGCGACCTGGCCCGACGCCTGGGCCGGGTGCCGAGCGACAAGGAAATCCTTGCCCACACCGGGCTCGACGAGCGCGGCTACCAGGACTACCTGCAGGCCGAGTCGTCCGAGGCCATCGAGAGCCTCGACGCGCTGCTCGGCGAAGGTCTGGAGAACCTGGTGGACGGCGAGTCGGCGCTGGAAGCGCGGGTGCTGCGCGAGCGCATGCTGGCCCAGGCCCTGGCGCAACTGAACGAACGCGAGCGGCTGGTGCTGACGCTGTACTACCAGCACGAGCTGAGCCTGAAGGAAATCGCCCTGGTGCTCGAAGTGAGCGACGCCAGGGTCTGTCAATTGAGCAAGCAGGCATTGCAGAAGGCCTGCCGCTACCTGAGCGAGAGAAGCTGAATCATGCAGAAAGTCATAGGCGCGCTGATCATCGTCGCCTGCGTCCTCGGCGGTTACGCCATGGCCCACGGCGAGATGAGCGTGCTCTGGCAGCCGTCGGAAGTGCTCATCATCCTCGGCGCCGGCCTCGGCAGCCTGGTGGTGGCCAACCCCCGCGAAGTGCTGCTGGAGATGCTCTCGCAGATCAAGGGCGTGTTCGTCTTCAGGCGCCGCGGCGAGGAGTTCCAGCGGCAGTTGCTGATGCTCCTCTACCAGCTGCTGGAGATGGTCGAGGTGGGCGGCCTGAAGGTGCTCGACGAGCACATCGAGGAGCCCGAGCAGAGCGAGCTGTTCGGCCGCTACCCGCTGATCCTCCAGGAGCCCAACCTGATGGCGTTCATCGCCGACAACTTCCGCCTGATGGCCATGGGCAAGATCAGCGCCCACGAACTGGAAGGCTTCCTCGAACAGGAGCTGGACGCCATGGAACATACCCTGCTGCAGCCGTCGAAGTCGCTGCACAAGGTCGGCGAGGCGATGCCCGGCTTCGGCATCCTGGCGGCGATCATGGGCATCATCATCACCATGGGCAGCATCGGCGGCACCGTCGCCGAGGTCGGCGCCCACGTGGCGGCGGCGCTGGTCGGTACCTTCCTCGGCATCTTCTTCTGCTACTGCGTGCTCGACCCGCTGTCCAACGCCATGGCGCAACGGGTGAAGACCGAGCTGTCGGCCCTGGAGTGCGTGCGCACCACCCTGGTCGCCCACGTCGCCGGCAAGCCCACGCTGCTGGCGGTGGACGCCGGGCGCAAGCTGATCGAGCAGGACGTCAAGCCGGCCTTCCGTCAGCTCGAGACCTGGGTCAACCAGTACGAGGATGAAAGGGAAGCGGCATGAGGAAGCGCGGCGGCGAGCAAAGCCACGAAATCATCGTCAAGCGGCGTGGCAAGAAGGGCCACGCCGAGGAGCACAGCTCGGCCTGGAAGGTCGCCTTCGCCGACTTCACCCTGGCGATGATGGCGCTGTTCATGGTGCTGTGGATCGTCCAGCCGCGCAGTGCGCTGCAGAACCCCTCTTCGGGCGAGCTGCAAAGCAACCCGCTGGTGGACGGCGGCGCCGGCGTGTTCGACGGTTCCAGCCGTTCGCCGCTGGAGCTCGACGGCCTGCCGATGCCGGTGCGCCCGCCGGACCCGCCGCGCAACCCCGAGGCGAGCCGCGCCAGCGTCGACGGCAAGCAGCCGGGCGAAGCCGCCGAGCCGCGCCACTACGATTCCAACGTCGACCTGCAGGAGCTGGCGGCGCTGATCCGCGCGGTGTCCGCGCAGGCCGACGCGCTGGCCAACATCGAGGTCAAGGTGGTGCCCCAGGGCCTGCGGGTGCTGATCAAGGACGACCAGCAGCGCTTCATGTTCGAGCGCGGCAGCGCCAACCTCGACCCGCATTTCCGCACCCTGCTCGGCGCCCTCGGTGGCGTGCTGGCGAAGGTCGACAACCGCCTGATCCTCAGCGGCCACACCGACGCGGTGCAGTACCGCGGCGCCAACGGCTACAACAACTGGAACCTGTCCGGCGACCGCGCCCTGCGCGCGCGCAACGTGCTGGTGGATTCCGGGCTGCCGGGCAAGAACGTGCTGCAGGTGACGGCCCAGGCCGACGGCATGCCGCTGCTCCCGGACGACCCGCAGAACGGCGCCAACCGCCGGATTGAATTGCTGTTGCTGACAGACAGCGCCGAGCATCTGTACCGCCAGCTGTTCAGCGAGGACCAGGCGCAGGTCGAGATCGGCGCCAAGGGCGCGAAGTTCAGTGCCGGCCAGGTAGCGCCCAAAGCGGTGCCGAGCCCCGAGCCGGCCAAACCGAGCGTGCCGCCGGAGCCGGGGAGCGAGGCGGGCAAGGCCGCGGCGGAGCCGGGCGCTACCCGGCTCTGAGCCTCAGTTGCCGCCGGCGAAGCGTTCCACGCAGTACAGCTGGCGGGTTTCCACGGCGAGCAGGCAATCGCCCTGGGGTTGCAGCTCCAGCAGGCTGTTCGCCTCGCCGCCGTAGAGCAGGTTGAACAGCAGCTCGTTGTCCAGCTGCGCGGCCTGCCCCAGTTCGCTCACTTCGCTTTTCTCCACGCGCAGGCGCAGGTGGTCGAGGAAGCCCGACTCGACGCTGCCGGAGGTCTTCTGCACGGTGTCGCCCTGGCGGGTCACCGCGTAGAAGTGGCCGTCCTTGAGCAGCAGGTTGTGTTCCAGGCGCAGGCTGCGGCCGTCGCTGAGGATCAACTGGCCGCTGCTGTGGTAGCGCCCCTCGAATTCGCTGGCGGAGCGGTAGTTCAGCCAGGTGGCGAGCATTCCGCCGAGCAGGCCGAGGCTGAGCACGGCGCTGCCGGCGAGCAGGCAGGCGCGCTTCATCGCAGGCACTCGCGCAATTGCGCGTCGCTGACGCTGCGCAGTTGCTCCTGGTGGATCACCAGCAGGTGGGTGGCGTTGCTCGCGCCGTGGCAGGCCAGTTCGTAGAAGCCGCTGTGGCGCGACAGCACGAAGCGCATCGGCTGCGGGTCGAGCGCGGCCAGGCGGGCGCTCAGCTCGCCGGTGCGTTCGCGCAGCTGCTGGAGTTCCCCGGCGCTGGGGTCCAGGTAGGTGAAATGCTTGTTGCCGATGTCCATGTCCTGGCGCAGGTCCTGGGTTCGTTGCTGGCTCCAGAGCAGCGCGCCGACCGCGGCCACGCCGGCCAGCAGCAGCGGCGCGCCCAGGGCCAGGAAGCCGAGCGCACGGCTGCGCGCGGCGGGCGCGGGGGCTTCGTGGCTGGGCGCGGATGCGGGCGCGGCGTCGGCTTCGACGAGTTCGGCGGGTTGCACTGCGCGCACGGCGTACTGCGGGTTGAGCATGTAGCCGCGGCGGGGCAGGGTCTGGATGATCTCGCGGCGTTTCTCGTCGCCGAGGATCTGCCGCAGGGTGTAGATCTGCTGGTTCAGGCTGCCCTGGCCGACCACCCGGTCGCTCCAGGCGTGGGCCAGCAGCTCGTCGCGCGGCACCACTTCACCGGGGTCGCGCAGCAGGCGTTCGAGCAGGCGGCTGCCGGAAAAACCCAGTTCGACCTTTTCCTCGAAGCCGTCGCGGCGCAGCACCAACTGGTACTGCTCGGGCTGGAAGTGGGCGAGGCAACCGTCGGCCAGGCCGGTGCGGATGACACGCGCGGGAACGGGACGGGCGCCATCCATGGGCGCGATCTGAGTCATGTGCATGGGGAAGGCACCGGCCCGTCCTTGTAGGAAATTTTGTTCAGCGTGTAAGAAAAGGCCGACATTCTGGCGTCAATAAAATGTAGAGACAAGTCCCATATCTGTATTTTCCGGTCTTGACAGCGACGAATGACCGTTTTGTCGACAGATTTTCCCGCGCCCACGGCAAACGCCCCGAACGAGTCGGGGCGCTTGCGGTGTCACGCTCTGGCGGGGTATCAGCCCAGCAGGGACATGACCATGCCCGGCATCTGGCCGGCTTGTTTCAGCATGGAGATGCCGGACTGCAGCAGCATGCTGTTCTTGGTCATGTTGGCCGATTCGGACGCGAAGTCGGCGTCCATGATGGTGCCCTTGGCCACGTCGGTGTTGTCCTTCATGTTGGCCAGGTTGTTGGCGGTGTGGTTCAGGCGGTTGATGTTGGCGCCGAACTGGGCGCGCAGGGTGCCGATGCTGTCCAGGGCGTCGCTCAGCGCGCCGATGGTGGCGTTGGCGTTGGTGGCGTCGATCTCGCTGCCCGAGGTGCCGCCGCTGTAGGTGGCGGAGATGCCGGCCAGGGCGGTGGCCACGCCGGAGACGTTGGTCGAGGCGTCCAGGTCCAGGGTCTCGCCGCTGCTCGCGCCGATCTGGAAGCTGACGGAGCTGGAGAACTTGCCGCCGGTGCCGTCGGTGGTGGTGGCGTCGGAGAACAGGTTGGTGCCGGCGTAGCTGGTGTTCTTCATGATGTTGCCCAGTTCCTTGCCCAGCTCGTCGTACTCGGCCTGCATGGAATCCTGGTCTTTGGTGCTGTTGGTGCCGTTGGCGGACTGGGTGGCCAGGTCCTTCATGCGCTGCACGATGTCGGTCATTTCGCTGAAGGCGCCTTCGGCGGTCTGCAGCAGCGAAACGGCGTCGTTGACGTTGCGGGTGGCAACGCCCATGCCGCGGGACTGGGCGTCCAGGCGGGTGGCGATCTGCAGGCCGGCGGCGTCGTCGGCGGCGCTGTTCACGCGGTAGCCGGTGCCCAGGCGCTGCTGGTTGGTGGCCAGCTTGGCGTTGGTCTTGTTCAGGTTGGTTTGGGTGACCAGGGCGGAGTAGTTGGTTTGAATCGACAGAGCCATGACTTGATCCTTCGTTCGAGTGGGCTGTTGTGGCCGGCTTTGCTCGGCTGCTGAAGGGGTAGGGCGACACCTCCCGCACCGCACTTAAATCCTCTTTCGAAAAAAATTCGCCGCCCTTCGCGGGGCGTTTCGCGCGCGGGCGCAGGGCCATGGGCGGGCGGAAACGGGCTTTCCGCTGTGGCGCGCCGAGCGGAAGCCCGGCGCCCAGGCGCGGCGGACGCGAGTGCTCTATATAGAGGCTTTGCCGGCCTTTGGCGGAGTGGCTCGGTTTGTGCACCGGGCGGCGGATGTTCTTGCGTTCGCAGCCTGAGAGGTGTGTGTTGAGTCACTCCATAGAAGCCGGCCCGCTCGTCAGCGTGGTGATCCCGGCGTACCGCCCGGATTTCCTCGCCGAGGCCCTCGACAGCGTCCTGCTGCAAAGCCATCGGCCGCTGGAACTGGTGGTCAGCGACGATTGCCGGGGCGATGGGGTGCGCGCCGTGGTGGAGGCCTTCCGCGAGCGCGCGGATTTTCCGGTCGTCTACACGCACAACCCGGAGCCGCTGCTGGAGCGCTACAACACCCTCGCCGGAGTGAGGCTGGCCAGCGGCGACTTCATCAAGCTGCTGCACGACGACGACCGCCTGGCGCCGGCCTGCGTCGAGTCCCTGCTCGGCGCGCTGCTGGGCGAGGACAACGTGGCGCTGGCCAGTTCGCGGCGCCGGCGCATCGATGAAGAAGGGGCGCCGCTGCCGGACACCCCCGAGACGGCCTTCCCCTTCGTCCAGGACATGCTGGTCGACGGTCGCGACCTCACGGCCTACTTCGCCGAGCACCTGGTGAACTTCGTCGGCGAGCCGAGCGCGGTGCTGTGCCGGCGCGCCGACCTGCTGGCCCTGGGCGAGGAACTCATGTGCCTGGCCGGGCAGCGCATCGAGTGGGTCGGTGACCTCGCGCTGTACACGCAACTGCTGCGCAACGGCAACCTCGCGCTGCTCGCCGAGCCGCTGACCGACTACCGGGTCAGCCGCGCCCAGGCCAGTGGCCTGGCGGCGGAGCGGCAGGCGGAAGTCCGCGGCCATCACCAGCGCTTCCAGCAGGCATTGCGCGAGCTCGGCTGGGACCGCGCCGAGGTCGCCCGCCATCATGTACGGGTGGCGCCCATCACCCGCCTCAAGGCGCGGGTGTTCAAACCCTGCGACCTGCCCAGGGCGCTCAAGGCGGCCTTCCACCAGGGGGGCTTCTCGCTGGCCGCCTGGCTGGACGCGCGCCAGCCCAGCGCCGTCCAGCGCCGCCTGATCGACGAGCGCCTGGCGCAACACGGCGGCGGGCCGCTGGTGGAAATCCTGCTGCTCGATCGCCAGGCTGACGCCGAGGCGGTCCGCCGCAGCCTGCAGAGCCTGGCCGAGCGCAACCTGTACCGCCGCCACGTGGTGCGCGTGCTGCCGCTGGCGGGCGAGGCGCCGGTGCGCGCGGTCAACGCCGCGTTGGCCACGTCCGGCGCCGACTGGCTGCTGCTGGCCGACGCCGGCGTCGAGTTCAGCGCCAGCGGCCTGCTGGTGGCCGCCCTCGACCTGCTCGCAGCGCCGGCCGAGTGCCTGGCGGTGTACGCCGACGAAGCCGTGCGCGTCGACGACGGCGAGCTGGGCACGGCGCTGCGCCCGGACGTCAACCTCGACCTGTTGCTCAGCTTCCCCGGCGCCATGTCCCGGCACTGGCTGTTCCGTCGTGAAGGCCTGCGCGCCACCGGCGGCTTCGACGAGGCCAGCGGCGAGGCCTTCGAATTCGACTACCAGCTGCGCCTGGTGGAGGAGCGCGGCCTGGGCGCCTTCGGCCACATCGGCGAGCCGCTGCTGCTGGCCGAGCAGCCGGCGCTGCTGGACGACCCGGCGCAGCGCCGGGCCATCCAGCGCCACCTGGCCGCCCGCGGCTACACCCAGGCGCAGGTGCTGTCGCGCTTCCCCGGTCGCTACGAGATCGACTACGGGCATGCCGAGGTGCCCGGCGTCAGCGTGATGATCCTGGTGGAAGGCGAGCTCGCGGCGCTGCAGCGTTGCCTGCAGACCCTGATGGAACAGACCGCCTACCCGAACTACGAAGTCCTGCTGCTGCTCGCCGACCAGCCCGACGCCGCGACCGAGGCCTGGCTGCGCGGCATCGACGGCCTGCAGCAGGCGCGCCTGCGCGTGCTGCGGCAGTTCGCCGGGGCCTCGCGGCACGCGGTGCGCAACCAGGCGGCGGAACTGGCCCTCGGCGACTTCCTGCTGTGGCTCGACGCCGGCGCGGCGATCCTCCAGCGCGACTGGCTGCAGCAACTGCTCAACCATGGCCTGCGCGCGGAAGTGGGCGCGGTGGGCGCGAAACTTCTCGCCGCCGACGGCAAGGTCTACCAGGGCGGCCTGCAACTCGGCCTGGCCGGCTCGGTGGCCGGCGCCTTCGAAGGCGCGCCGCTGGATTCCGCCGGCTACATGAGCCGCCTGCTGCTGGACCAGAACCACGCGGCGATCGGTGGTGAATGCCTGCTGCTGCGCAAGGCGCTGTTCCTCGAGGCCGGCGGCTTCGAACTGGACCCTGCGCTGGCGCGCTGGGCCGCCGTCGACCTCGGCCTGCGCCTGCACCAGGCCGGCTACCTGAACGTCTGGACGCCACGCGCCCAGCTGATGCTGGACGCGCCGGCGCAAGTCGCGCCGAGCGCCGTCGAGGAGGATGCGCTGTACCGCCGCTGGCTGCCGCTGCTGGCGCGCGACCCTTCGTCCAACGCCGGCTTCGCGGTGTCGGTGCGCCAGGGCTTCGCCCTCGACGACCCGCTGCTGATCTGGCGCCCGCTGCAGCCCTGGAGCGGCGTGCCGAACATGCTCGCGCACCCCGGCGACCTGTTCGGCTGCGGCCACTACCGAGTCATCCAGCCGTTCAACGCGCTGCGCGCCGAGGGCCTGCTGGATGGCAGCCTGTCCCTGGGCCTGCTGGACGTGCCGAGCCTGGAACGCTTCCAGCCCGACGTCATCCTGCTGCAACGCCAGCTGGGCGACGAGCGCCTGGAAAGCATGCGTCGCTACAAGGCGTTCTCCGCCGCCTTCAAGGTCTACGAGCTGGACGACTACCTGCCCGGCGTGCCGCTGAAAAGCGTGCACCGCAAGCAGCTCGACCCCAGCGAGATGATGCGCTACCTGCGTCGCGGGCTGTCCTTCGTCGACCGTTTCGTGGTCTCCACCGAACCGCTGGCCGAGTCCCTCGCGCACCTGCACGCCGACGTGCGGGTGATGCGCAACAGCCTCGACCCGGCCTGGTGGGACGGCCTGAGCGGCCAGCGCCGCACCTCGGCCAAGCCGCGCGTGGGCTGGGCCGGCGGCTCCAGCCACACCGGCGACCTGGAGCTGATCGCCGACGTGGTCAAGGAACTGGCCGGCGAGGTGGAGTGGGTGTTCTTCGGCATGTGCCCGGAAAAGCTGCGGCCCTACGTCCACGAATTCCATCGCGGCATTCCCATCGCCCGCTATCCGGCGGCGCTGGCGGCGCTGAACCTCGACCTGGCGCTGGCGCCGGTGGAGAACAATCTGTTCAACGAGTGCAAGAGCAACCTGCGCCTGCTGGAGTACGGCGCCTGCGGTTTCCCGGTGGTGGCCAGCGATGTGCGCTGCTACCAGGGCGAGCTGCCGGCGACCCTGGTGAAGAACCGCTTCCGCGACTGGGTGGACGCCATCCGCATGCACCTCGCCGACCTCGACGCCAGCGCGCGCCTGGGTGACGAACTGCAGGCGGCGGTGCGCCGCGACTACATGCTGCGCGGCGACAACCTGCAGCGCTGGCGCCAGGCCTGGCTGCCCAACTGAGGCGGGGAAATCCCATGAGCGACAAGAGCATCTTCGTCACCCAGCCGCACCTGCCGCCGCTGGAGGAATTCCTGCCGTACCTGGAGGAAATCTGGGCCAGCCGCGTGCTGACCAACGGCGGGCCGTTCCACCAGCAACTGGAACAGGCGCTGTGCGACTACCTGGGCGTGGAGCACATCGCCCTGTTCGCCAACGGCACCCTGGCGCTGGTCACCGCGCTGCAATCGCTGCGCATCACCGGCGAGGTGATCACCACGCCGTACTCCTTCGTGGCCACCGCCCACTCGCTGCTGTGGAACGGCATCAAGCCGGTGTTCGTCGACATCGACCCGCACAGCCTGAACCTCGACCCGCGGCAGATCGAGGCGGCCATCACCCCGCAGACCACGGCGATCCTGCCGGTGCACTGCTACGGCCGGCCGTGCGCGGTGGAGGCGATCCAGCGCATCGCCGACAACTACAACCTGCGGGTGATCTACGACGCCGCCCACGCCTTCGGCGTCGAGGACGCCGGCGGCAGCGTGCTGCGCCATGGCGACCTGTCGGTGCTGAGCTTCCACGCCACCAAGGTGTTCAACACCTTCGAGGGCGGCGCCATCGTCTGCCCGGACGCCAAGACCAAGCAGCGCATCGACCACCTGAAGAACTTCGGCTTCGTCGATGAATTGACCGTGGTGGCGCCGGGCATCAACGGCAAGATGAGCGAGATCAACGCCGCCTTCGGCATGCTCCAGCTCAAGCACGTGGACGCGGCCATCGAGCGCCGCCGGCAGATCGACCGCCACTACCGCGCGGAGCTGGCCGAGGTCGCCGGCCTGCGCCTGCTCGGCGAGCACGCCGGGGCCAACCATTCGTACTTCCCGGTGCTGGTCGAGCCGGGCGCCGCGCTGTCGCGCGACGACCTCTACCTGCGGCTGAAGGAGCGCGACATCTACTCGCGGCGCTACTTCCACCCGCTGATTTCCGATTTTCCCATGTATCGCGGGATGCCTTCGGCGCATCCCGACAACCTGCCGGTGGCCCGAAGCGTCTCCGCCCAGGTGCTGTGCCTGCCGATCTACCCGGCCCTGGAGCTGGCGGACGCGCAGGCGGTGGTCGATGTCATCAAGGAGGCTTTGGGTGAAACGCATACTCTTCCTGGGCGCGGCGCCCTCGCAGCTGCCGCCGATCCGCTACGCGCGCAAGCAGGGTCACTACGTCATCACCTGTGACTACCTGCCGGACAACCCCGGCCACCGCCTGGCCGACGAGGCGCACAACGTCTCCACCACCGACCGCGAAGCGGTGCTGGCGCTGGCCACGCAGCTGCGCATAGACGCGGTGGTGGCCTACGCCTCGGACCCGGCCGCGCCCACCGCGGCCTATGTCGCCGAGCGCCTGGGCCTGCCGGGCAACCCGCTGGCGGCGGTGGAAACCCTGGCGCGCAAGGACCTGTTCCGCGCCTTCCTCGCCGAGCACGGTTTCAACACGCCGCGCTCGGCGTCCTTCGAGGACCGTGAAGCGGCGCGCGCCTGGCTGGCGGAGATCGGCGTGCCGGCCTTCGTCAAGCCGGTGGATTCCTCCGGCAGCAAGGGCGTGACCCAGCTGCTCGACGCCAACGCCTTCGATGCCGCCTTCGACCACGCCCTGGCGTTCTCGCGGGCGCGCAAGGTGGTGGTGGAGGCGCGCATCCCGCGACACGGGCCGCAGGTGGCCGGCGACGGCTTCGTGATCGACGGCCGCCTGGCCTTCCGCTGCTGGGCCGACGAGAACTTCGACGGGCTGTGCAACGGCCTGGTGCCCATCGGCGAAAGCTTCCCCAGTTCCCATCGCGAGGACTGGCTGGCCCACGCCCACGCCGAGACCCAGCGCCTGCTCGACCTGCTGGGCATGCGCAACGGCGCGCTGAACTTCGATTTCGTCTTCGACGCCGACGGCGGCTTCCACTTCCTCGAACTGGGGCCGCGCAACGGCGGTTGCCTGATTCCCGAAGTGATCCGGCACGCCACCGGTGTCGACCTGGTGCGCTACACCGTGGACGCCGCGCTGGGCTTGCCGTTGCCGGCGCTGGAGCAGCGCCCGGTGCAGGGCGCGTGGGCCAGCTACATGATCCACGCCCTGGAGGATGGCGCGTTCAGCGGGCTGCGGGTGTCCCCGCGCCTGGACGAGTGCATCGTCGAGCGCGACCTGCAGGTGCGGCCGGGCGATTCGGTGCGCCGCTACGCCGGCTCCCACGACATCCTCGGCACCCTGATCCTGCGCTTCCCCGACGTGGCGGACATGCGCGCATCGATGGCGGCGATGGAGCGCGACATCTGCGTCCAGGTGGAATGAGGGGAGGGTGGCATGGCGTTCTATAGCGAAGACGAACTGCGCGAACTGGGCTTCGCCCGGCTTGGCCGCAACGTGCGCATCAGCACCCGCGCGGCGCTGTACCGGCCGCACGAGATGGAAATCGGCGACAACGTGCGCATCGATGATTTCTGCCTGTTGTCCGGGCGCATCCGCTTCGGTCGCAACGTGCACTTGGCGGCGTACTGCAACGTCTCCGCCGGCGAGTGCAGCGTGACCTTCGAGGACTTCTCCGGGATGGCCTACGGCTGCCACGTGTTCACCGGCAGCGACGACTACAGCGGGCGCACCCTGACCAACCCGACGGTGCCGCTGCAGTACAAGGGCCTGAGCGAGGCCGACGTGCGCCTGGGGCGCCACGTGATCGTCGGCACCCAGTCGGTGATCTTCCCCGGCGTCACCGTGGCCGAGGGCTGCTCGGTGGGCGCCATGACCCTGGTGAGCAAGAGCACCCAGCCCTGGGGCGTGTACTTCGGCGTGCCGGCGCGGCGCCTGAAGGAGCGCCGCCGCGACCTGCTGGAACTGGAGCAGGCCTACCTGGCCGACACGCGGGACGAATGACCGCGCCGAGGCGGCGGATAACCCTCCGGGTTATTCGCCCTACACCAGGCTCGACCGCAACGTAGGGCGGATAACCGTTCGCGGTTATCCGCCGTTTCACCGATCTCCCCGCCAACCTCGCGTTCGGGCCGGGCGGCCATCCTGCGCAGAGCACGGTCGGGCTCACTGGAATGTACTGCTGACCACCCCGGCCTCGACCACCTGGGCCTGGATGACTTTCTCGCTGCTCAGGTTGCGCACCTTGATCACCTCGCCCTGCTGGCCGTCGGCCAGGGCCTGGCCGGGGGTGCTGGCCTGGATGCCGTCGTGGTTGGCGCTGATGCGTACCTGCTGGCCGCGCTTGACCAGTTGCGCCGCGCCGAGCAGCGCCGGGGTCAGCAACTGGCCCGCGCGCAGGCGGCGGCGCACGCCCTGGCCCAGCACCTGCTCGGGGCGGGTGAAGAAGCCGTGGTGGGCGCGGGCGATGTTGGTCGCCTTCAGTTGCAGGTCGCCGGCTTCGAGCACATGGCCGCGGTCGACGATGGCCGCCGTCACCAGCACCGGGAGGAACACGTCGGCCTGGCTGCTGACCATCACCGACCAGCCCTCGCCGTCGGCGCAGCGCACTTCGTAGCGCTGCCGCGCCAGCGCCGAGGGGTCGTCGCTGCGCCGCTGCGCCTGCAGGGGCGTGGAGCAGGGCGTCGCCGGCAGGGTGCCGAGCAGCTCGTGGCTGTACTGGCTGCGCAGGCCCTGCCAGCCGTTGCGCCGCGCCTCGTCGCGCAGCTGGGCGTCGAGCTGCGCGACCACGGCCTTCTCGACCTGCTCGCGGACTTCGCTGGCGGCCTGGGTCGCGGGGCTGGCGAGGGTGCCGGCGAGGACCAGGAAAAGAGCGGAAAGGGTTTTTCCGCCTGGCGCCGCCGGGCACCGCCAAAGCGGAAGCCGGGGCGCCGGCGGTTGTCCGTGTTTCCGAATTAAACTCAATGAAATCAAGGCTTTGCTCGCTATGCTCAAGTTAGGCACGGTTCCTGCTCACACGGATGCCAGCAAGAGTCAGGCCGGAGACCGCCAACCGATGAGCATCCGTGTAGAAGAATCCCTGGGCGTACACATCCGCGCCCTGCAGGTACGCAGCGAACGCAGCGAACTGCTCGCCGCCAACCTGGCCAACCAGGACACCCCGGGGTTCCTCGCCCGCGACATCGACTTCGCCGACGAGATGCAGCGCCTGGACCCCCACGGCGGGCAGGCCGACCTGGCCTTCGCCGACAGCCCGGCGCAGGCCAAGTACCGCATTCCCAACCAGCCGTCGGAAGACGGCAACACCGTCGAGCAGGGCGTCGAGCAGTCGGAGTTCTCGCGCAACAGCATGGGCTTCCAGACCAGCCTGACCTTCCTCGGCATGAAGTTCCGCGGCCTCAAGCAGGCCATCGAAGGACGTTGAGCATGGCCCTGGATTCCATCTACCGCATCGCCGGTTCCGCGATGACCGCGCAGACCGTGCGCCTGAACACCGTGGCCAGCAACCTGGCCAACGCCGAGTCGGCCTCTTCCAGCGCCGACAGCGTGTACCAGGCGCGCAAGCCGATGTTCGCCGCCGTCTACGGCAACGACGAACTGGTGCGTGACGCCGGCCTGGGCGGGGCGCGCGTGCAGGTGCTCGACGTGGTCACCTCCGGCGCCCAGCCGCAGCGTCGCTACGAGCCCAACAACCCGCTGGCCGACCGCGACGGCTACGTGTTCTACCCGGACGTCAACGAGATCGAGGAAATGACCGACATGATGTCGGCCTCGCGCAGCTTCGAGACCAACGTCGACGTCCTCAACCGTGTGCGCAGCATGCAGCAGGGCCTGCTGAAGCTGGGAGACGAGACATGAGCACCACCGTAAACGGCACCAGTTCCAGCGGCACCGGCAGCAGCGGCGGCGACAACGTCGCGGTCAACCTGACCGACGTGTCCGAGCTGCAGAACAACTTCATCACCCTGATGGTCGCGCAGATCCAGTACCAGGACCCGACCGATCCGGTGGACAGCACCCAGTTCGTCAACCAGTACTCGCAGCTGTCCCAGGTGCAGAGCCTGGAGAACCTCAACACCATCCAGAAGAACAGCCTGGTGCTCGCCGACAACCTGCAGAACCTCACCGCCGCCGGGCTGGTGGGGCAGAAGGTGGCGGTCTCGGTGGACAGCCTGCAGCTGGACGACGCCAAGGTCGACGCCCAGGTGCAGCTGGAGCACGCCTCCACCACCACCACGCTGAAGCTCACCAGCGCCGCCACCGGCCAGGTCACCGAGGTCGCCCTCGGCCCGCAGGAAGCCGGCACCGTCGGCTTCAGCGTCGACCCGCAGGCCCTGGGCCTGGAACCGGGCAAGTACAGCGTCGAGGTCGAGACCAGCAGCGGCGAGAAGCCCAAGGTCGAGGTCAGCGGCAAGGTCACCCACGTGCGGGTCAGCGACAGCGGCCCGGTACTGGACGTCGAGGGCGCCGGTTCCGTGCCCTTCTACAACATCGTCGAATTCGGCAGCGCGACTGCCTGAAGCCCGCCCAGGAGCAAGAACCGATGAGCTTCAACATCTCCCTGACCGGCCTGAACGCCGTCAGCGACCAGCTGGACACCGTCAGCAACAACATCGCCAACGTCGGCACCGTCGGCTTCAAGTCCTCGCGCACCGAGTTCGGCAGCGTCTACGCCGACAGCCAGGCGATGGGCGTGGAAGTGCTGGGCAACACCCAGAGCATCAGCCTCGGCGGCAGCCTCACCAACACCAGCCGCAGCCTCGACCTGGCCATCTCCGGGGCCGGCTTCTTCGTGGTCAAGAGCGCCAGCGGCGAGACCCAGTACACCCGCGCCGGGGTCTTCAACACCGACAACGCCAACAACGTGGTCAACGCCGCCGGCCAGCGCCTGCAGGGCTACTCGGTGGACGCCGCCGGCAACCTGCAGTCCGGCGTGCTCGGCGACATCCAGGTGAAGACCGCGAGCCTGCCGGCCAAGGCCACCGACAGCCTGCAGTTCGTCGCCAACCTCGACGCCGACGGCGACGTGCCGACCGTGGCCTTCGACCCGGCCACCTCGGCCAGCTACAACTCGACCTACACCACCAAGGTCTACGACTCCCAGGGCAAGGAACACACCCTGACCCAGTATTTCGTGAAGAACGCCGACAACGACTGGACCAGCAACTACTACGTCGACGGCGCCGCCGCCGGCACCCAGGCGCTGACCTTCGACGCCGCCGGCATGCTGACCTCGCCGACCACCCCGACGACCCTCAACGTCGCCGGCCTGGCCGGTGGCGTGAACCCGCTGGCGATTTCCGTCGACTACACCGGCACCACCCAGTACGGCTCCGACTTCGCCGTCACCACCAACAAGGCCTCGGGCTACGCCTCCGGCGACAAGACCGGCCTGACCGTCGACGAGGACGGCATGGTCTACGTCAACTACAGCAACGGCGAGCGCCTGCTGCAGGGCCAGGTGGTGCTGGCCAACTTCGTCAACCCCGAAGGCCTGAAAGCGGTCAGCGGCACGGCCTGGACCGAGACCTCGGCCTCCGGCGGCGCGCTGATCGGCGCGGCCGGTGGCGGCCAGTTCGGCGACCTGGTGGCCGGCGCCCTGGAAGGCTCCAACGTCGACCTCACCGCGCAACTGGTGAACCTGATGGAAGGCCAGCGCAACTACCAGGCCAACACCAAGGTGCTGACCACCGACAAGGAACTCACCCAAGCGCTGTTCAGCGCCATCTGAGGCTGACCCATGGACCGCCTGGCCTATACCGCCATGACCGCCGCCAGCCGCACCCTGCAGTCGCTGCAGGTGCGCGCCAACAACCTGGCCAACGCCAACACCCCGGGCTTCCGCGCCGACATGGAGCGCGCCCGCGCGGTCGACGTCAGCGGCTACGGCTATGACAGCCGGCACCTGGCGAGCCTGGAGAACAACGGCGTCGACATGACCCCGGGAACCCTCACCGTGACCGGCCGCGACCTCGACTTCGCGATTCGCGGCCAGGGCCTGATCGCCCTGCAGAACGGCGACGGCGAGGCCTACACCCGCCAGGGCAGCATGGTGGTGGACAGCGAGGGGCGCCTGACCCTCAACGGCCGCCAGGTGCTGGGGGAGGGCGGCCCGATCGTCCTGCCCGAGTACGACAGCGTGAACATCGGCGAGGACGGCACCGTCTCGGTGATGCCGCGCGGCGACTACCTGATGACCGAGGTGGACCGCATCAAGCTGGTCGACGCCCCGGCCGCCGACCTGAAGAAGGACGCTGCCGGCCTGCTGGTGCGCAAGGACGGCCAGCCGGCCGAGGCCGCCGACAACGTGCGCCTGGTCAGCGGCTACCTGGAGGCGAGCAACGTGTCGTCGATCGACCAGCTCACCGCCACCATGAGCCTGAACCGCATGTTCGAGACCCAGGTGAAGATGATGAAGGCCGCCGAGGACCTGTCCTCCGCCGGCGACCGCCTGCTGCGCGACTGACGCGGCGGCCATACAACGTGTCGGCCGCGCAGGACGCGGCCCGTGAAGGAGATTGAGCATGAGTTCGGCACTCTGGGTCAGCAAGACCGGTCTGGCGGCGCAGGACACCGCGCTGTCGGCGGTCGCCAACAACCTGGCCAACGTCAACACCACCGGCTTCAAGAGCGACCGCGTGGTCTTCGAGGACCTGTTCTACTCGATCGACCGCCAGCCCGGCGCGCAGGCCGACCAGGTCAACACCGTGCCCTCGGGCATCCAGCTGGGCAGCGGCGTGCGTGTCGCCGGCACGCAGAAGGTGTTCACCGAAGGCAGCATGCAGACCACCGGCCAGCCGATGGACCTGGCGATCGTCGGTCGCGGCTTCTTCCAGGTGGAAGCGCCCAACGGCGACACCCTGTACACCGAGAACGGCCAGCTGCAACTGAACTCCGACGGCGTGATCGTCAACGCCCAGGGCCTGCCGCTGCAGCCGAACATCGAAGTGCCGGCCGGCAGCACCAGCTTCACCGTGGGCAGCGACGGCACCGTCACCGCGATCCTGCCGGGCGAGACGCAGCCGACCCAGCTGGGCCAGATCACCATCGTCAACTTCACCAACCCGGCCGGCCTCGAGGCCCTGGGCGGCAACCTCTACCGCGAGACCGTGGCCAGCGGCCAGCCGGTGGAAGGCACGCCGGGCGAGGAAGGCCTGGGCACCCTCAAGCAGGGCGTGCTGGAAGGCTCCAACGTGCAGGTGGTGGAAGCGATGGTCAACATGATCGCCATCCAGCGCGCCTACGAGGCCAACGCCAAGGTGCTGGACGCCGCCTCCGGCATGCAGCAGTTCCTCAACCAGACCGTATGACCGTCATGAGCCGCCACCTGCCGACGTTGCTCGCGATGCTGCTGCTGGGTGGCTGCGCGAGCTTCAACGAGATGCTCCCGGACGAGGACTCCAGCGCCTACCAGCCGCCGCGCCTGGACTACAGCCTGCCGCCGACCACCGGCGGCGGCCTCTACCGCCCCGGCTACTACGGCGGCCTGGTGCAGGACCAGCGCGCCCTGCGGGTGGGCGACGTGCTCACCGTGGTGCTGGAAGAGCAGACCCAGTCGAGCAAGAGCGCCGGCACCAGTTTCGACAAGAGCTCGACCCTGGGCATCGGCATTCCCAAGGTCCTCGGCCACGACTACGACCGCCTGGAAAGTTCGGCCAGCGGCAAGCGCGACTTCAAGGGCGACGCCAAGAGCGAGCAGCAGAACTCCCTGCGCGGCTCCATCGCGGTGACCGTGCACCAGGTGCTGCCCAACGGCACCCTGATGATCCGTGGCGAGAAGAACCTGCGCCTGAACCAGGGCTCGGAGTTCATCCGCCTCACCGGCCTGGTCCGGGTCGACGACATCAACCGCAACAACCAGGTGTCCTCGCTGAACGTCGCCAACGCCAACATCTCCTATGCCGGGCGCGGCGTGCTCAACGACAGCAACTCGGCCGGCTGGCTGACGCGCTTCTTCACCCACCCCCTGTTCCCGATGTGAGGCGACACCGGCCATGCGCCTGACCCTGAAGTACCTCCTGCCCCTGGCCCTGTTCTGCCTGTCGCCGGTCGCCCATGGCGTGCCGCTGCTGGAACTGGTGGACGTCGAAGGCGTCCGTGGCAACCAGCTGATCGGCTACGGCCTGGTGGTCGGCCTGGACGGCACCGGCGACAAGACCCAGGTGAAGTTCACCAGCCAGTCGGTGGTGAACATGATCAAGCAGTTCGGCGTGAACCTGCCGGCCAACGTCGACCCCAAGCTGAAGAACGTCGCGGCGGTCAGCGTCACCGCCGAGGTGCCGCCGTCCTATAGCCCCGGCCAGACGGTAGACGTCACCGTCTCCTCGCTGGGCGACGCCAAGAGCCTGCGCGGCGGCCAGCTGCTGCTCACGCCGCTGCGCGGCATCGACGGCGAGACCTACGCCCTGGCCCAGGGCGCGGTCGCCGTGGGCGGCCTCAACGCCACCGGGCAGAGCGGCTCCAGCGTCAGCATCAACACCGCCAACGGCGGGCGCATCCCCAACGGCGCGAGCATCGAGCGGATGATCCCCAGCGACTTCGCCAGCCGCCCGGACATCATGCTCAACCTGCGCCAGCCGAGCTTCCAGACCGCCGCGCACATCGTCACCGCGCTGGACAGCCTGCTCGGCGCCGGCAGCGCCCAGGCCCTGGACGGCACCAAGGTCAGCGTGCGCGCGCCGGTCTCGGCGAACCAGCGCACCAGCTTCATGGCCCTGCTCGAAGGGGTGGAGGTGCAGGAAGGCCGCGAGCGCCCGAAAGTCGTGTTCAACAGCCGCACCGGCACCGTGGTCATCGGCCAGGGCGTGCGCGTGAAGGCGGCGGCGGTGTCCCACGGCAGCCTCACCGTGACCATCAGCGAGAACCCCCAGGTCAGCCAGCCGGCGCCGTTCTCCGGCGGCCAGACCACCGTCACCCCGCAGTCCAACGTCAACGTCAGCCAGGACAAGAAACCGATGTTCCGCTGGCCCGAGGGCGCCAGCCTGCAAAGCATCATCGACACCGTGAACAGCCTCGGCGCCACCCCGGACGACGTCATGAGCATCCTCCAGGCGCTGGAGAAGGCCGGCGCGCTGAACGCCGAACTCATCATCATCTGAGGCGCGCGCATGAGCATCGTTTCCCTACCCACCGCGCTCAAGGTCGCCCCCGGCCAGCCAGGCCAGCCGCAGGCGCGCCTGGAGGCGGCGGCCGAGCAGTTCGAGGCGCTGTTCCTGCAGCAGATCCTCAAGCAGATGCGCAAGGCCGGCGACGTGCTCTCGGCCGGCGGCATCACCCGCAGCCGCGACCTCGACACCATGCGCGACTTCTACGACGGCGTGCTCGCCGACAACCTGGCCGAGCGCAAGCAGACCGGCATCGCCGCGCTGCTGGTGCGCCAGCTCTCCGGCCACGAGGCCGACGCTCAGGGCGAAGCGCTGGCCGGCGGCGACCGCCTGGGCCTGCCGCGCAGCCTGCAACAGGCCGTGGCCGCCGACTGGCAGCGCGGCGTGCAGAGCGTCGGGCGCCTCTGGCAGCGCGGCACGGCGGCGTTCTCCGACCTGGTGGAGAGCCTGATCGACCACGAATCCTCCGGCGACGTCGCCGCCGTCTCGGCGCGCGGCGCGCGCGGGCTGATGCAGCTGATGCCGGACACCGCGCGGGACATGGCGGCCAAGCTCGGCCTGGACTTCGACGAAGAGCGCCTGACCCGAGATGGCGCCTACAACCGCCAGCTCGGCAGCGCCTACCTGGACGAGATGCTGGAACGTTACGACGGCCACCGCGCCCTCGCCCTGGCCGCCTACAACGCCGGCCCCGGCCGCGTCGACGAGTGGCTCAAGAGCAACGGCGACCCGCGCACCGGCGAAGTCAGCAGCGACGCCTGGGTCGAGCGCATTCCCTTCGAGGAAACCCGCCACTACACCCGCGGCATCCTCGACGACCTGGCCCGCCGTGGCCACGCGGCCGCGAGCCAGAGCGGCGCGACGGCGGCACCGCAAGCGGCGCTTAAGCCGCAGGCCGATCCCGTCGCCTATCAGGAACAGGGCGCACAGCACCAGGCGCTGTCCGCCGCCTTCGCCCAACCGATCCGCCTTCAGCCGAAAGGGAAGCAGTCGTGAGCAATTTGACGCAGATCGCCTACACCGGCGTACGCGCCTCGGAGATCGCCCTGTCGATAACCGGGCAGAACACCTCCAACGTCAACACCCCCGGTTTCAGCCGGCTGAACCCGGTGATGAGCTCGCTCGGCGGGCAGGGCTCGCTGAACCCCGGCGGCGGCGTGCAGGTGAGCAGCATCCGGCGCATGTCCGACGACTTCCTCAACCAGCAGCTGTGGCGCTCGACCACCTCGCAGAACTACTACAGCAACGCCCAGCAGTACCTCGGCGCGCTGGAGGACCTGATGTCCAGCGACGGCGCCAGCATCAGCGTCGGCCTCGACAACTTCTTCGCCGCCTTGAGCGAAGCCAGCGCCACCCCGGATTCCACCGCCCTGCGCCAGCAGATCATCGCCGAGACCGGCAACCTGGCGCAGCGCTTCAACACCCTGTCGGGCAACATCGCCACCCAGCTCAAGTCGCTGCAGGAACAACGCGGCACCATGGTCGGCGAGATCAACGGCCTGACCTCGAACATCGCCTTGCTGAACAAGAAGATCGTCGCCGCCCAGGCCTCCGCCGCCGACCCCTCGGCGCTGCAGGACCAGCGTGACGCGCTGATCACCCAGCTCAGCCAGTACAGCAGCATCCGCACCACCACGGCCGCCGACGGCTCGGTGGCGGTGTCCCTGGCCAACGGCCAGCCGCTGGTGGCCGGCACCTCCGCCGCGCAGCTGAAGGTCAGCCTGACCAGCACCGGCGAGCAGGACGTCAGCCTGTCCTTCGCCGGCACCCAGTTCTCCATCGACCAGGAAGGCCTGGGCGGCGCCATGGGCGCGCTCTACGACACCGAATACCAGACCCTGCGGCCGAACCTCGACAGCCTGACGCAGATGGCCACCCAGGTCGCCGACCTGGTCAACAACACCCTGGCCGGCGGCTACGACCTCAACGGCAACGCCGGCCAGGCGCTGCTGCAGGTCAACACCGGCAGCACCAGCAAGCTGCTCAGCCTGACCGGCCTGCAGCCTTCCGACCTGGCGTTGTCCGACACCACCGGCGAAAAGGGCAACAACGGCAACCTGCTCAAGCTGATCGACCTGAAGAACCAGACCATCACCGTCGACGGCAACGCCGTGACCCTCAACGACGCCTACGCCGGCCTGATCGGCCAGGTGGCCAGCGACAGCCGGCAGAACCAGGCCGACCTGGACACCGCCAAGGCCGTGACCCAGCAGGCGCAGAACCAGCGCGACAGCGTCAGCGCGGTGAACCTGGACGAGGAGGCGGTCAACCTGATGACCTACCAGCAGGCCTACCAGGCCAACATGAAGGTCATCAGCACCGCCAAGGACCTGTTCGACAGCATGCTCGCGGCCTTCTGAGCGCCGTAGCCCGTAACCCGACGAGACGCCCCATGCGCATCACCAATTCGCAGAGCACCGCCATACTGCTCAACTCGATGAGCCGCAACACCGAGAAGATGTCGCAGCTCATGCAGCAGATGTCGAGCAGCAACCGCATCCAGCACCCCTCGGACGACCCCATCGCCGCGGTGCGCATCCTGCGTATCCAGCGCTCGGAGGCGAGCCTGGCGCAGTACGGCAGCAACATCACCGGCGTCTCCAGCAACCTGTCGATCCAGGAAACCAACCTGCAGTCGACCTCCGACACCATGCTCGACATGCGCGACCTGCTGCTCTGGGCCGCCAACGGCTCGAACTCCAACGAGCAGCTCAGCGCCATGGCCGGCGAACTGTCGAACCTGGAGAAGACCCTGGTCAGCTACCTGAACGTCAAGGACGAGGAGGGCCGCTACCTGTTCTCCGGCACCTTGACCGACAGCCCGGCGGTGACCTACGACTCGGCCACCGGCACCTACTCGGCTACCGGCAACGACAAGACCCGCCAGGCCGTGGTGGCCAACGGCGTGATGGTCGACGAGAACGTCGCCGTGCAGCCGCTGTTCGGCAGCGGCATGGACTTCCTCAACAACCTGCATTCACTGGTGGCCACGCTGCAGGACCCGGCGCTGGACAGCACCGACCCGGCGACCCTGCAGAGCATCAAGGACACCATGAACCTGCTGGACGACAGCCAGGGCAAGGTGCTCTCGGCGATCACCGACCTCGGCGGCCGGCAGAACACCCTGACCCTGCTGGACAACAGCAACCAGGACGTGTCGCTGGTCAACCAGAAGATCGAGGGCGACCTGTCGACCCTGGACTACAGCAAGGCCAGCATCGACCTGGGCAACTACAAGCTGGCCTTGCAGGCGACGCAGAAGACCTACCTGACGGTCAACGGCCTGTCGCTGTTCAGCCTGCTCTGAGGACCCCGGGGCCATGAAGGTCGAGAATCCCTTCCCGGCGGTCACCGCCATCGACGCCCAGCAGCCGCGCCAGGCGCCGCTGCCGGTGGGCGAGCGCAACCTGCGCCAGCGCAAGAGCGCGCGCGGCGACGGCACGGCCCGCCTGGAGCGCGGCAACGGCAAGGCCGCCACCTTCAGCATCCAGCTCAACCAGCAGCTCAGCGCCATGCAGAGCGCCGAAGGCTACCTGGGCGAGCTGTCCGACCGCCTGAACCAGCTCAAGCTCAGCCTCGGTCGCGAACTGGCCGGCGGCCAGGGCAGCGGCCGCAAGCAGCTGGAGCAGCCGCTGCAACAGGCCGCCGACCTGCTGGCCCAGCGCAGCGAACGCAGCGCCGGCAACCTCGACGCCAACCTCGAACTGCACCTGCACGAGCCGGCGCGCACGCGCTTCTCCATCGACGGCCTGCAGACCCTCGACCAGGCCCGCGACGGCGGCCGCGAGACCCTGCTGTTCAGCACCGGGCGCGCCCAGGGCGAGCCGGGCGTGGTGGTGCTCGACGAGGCGCTTAGCGACCAGCAGCTGCTGCGCAGCTTCAACCAGGGCCTGGCGGCGGCCGGCATCCGCGCGGAAGTCGGCGAGGACGGCCAGCTGAGCTTCTCCATGGCCGAGTCCGAGTGGCGCCAGCAGGGCGGCCAGCTCAGCGTGCAGGGCGAGGGCAAGCGCTTCGCCAAGGAGCGCGCCGGGCGCGCCCAGGTGCGCGAGCAGAGCCTGCTGGAACTGCCGGAGAGCCTGGCCGGCAGCGACCAGCGCGACATGCGCCGGATGCTCGACCAGGTGATCAACGCCCTGGACCGCATCGGCACCCTGCGCGAGCAGCTGCGCCAGCGCCAGAGCGAAATCCGCGAGTTCCTCGCGCGCCAGGCCGACAGCGACGAGCAGCAATGGGCGCAGGACTACGCGTCTTCGGTATTCAATCTGGTGCGCAGCAGCGGTTCGAGCTACTCGGCGGTGACCCAGACCGTGGTGGCCCAGGCCAACCTGAGCCGCTTCGCGGTGGTCAGCCTGCTTTCTTGAGCCGGTCTTGTTAAGCTGCGCCGAACCCTGGGGCCGATCGGTGGTCCCAGCAGGCAAGCGACGAGCAGGATGAGCTTCGTTCGCACCTTTGGTCACGACGGTTGGGGCGATCCGCATGGTTTACGTACAACGCGATGCGCAGGGAAAGCTGTTGAGGGTGGAGAGCCAGCCCTTCAGCGGCATGAACGACACGCTGGCCTACCAGAGCGAAGAGCTCAAGCTGTGGTTCGACGCCCGCACCGAAGTGCGTAGCCGCCTCGACCTGCTGCGCCAGTCCGACCTGGAAGTGATCCGCGTGCTGGAAGACGTGGTCAACGTCCTGGTCGAACGCGGCGTGATCCGCTACACCGACCTCCCCGAAGCGGCCCGCCGCAAGCTCGACGAACGCGCCGTGGCGCGCGCCGAACTGGAAGGCCTGGCCGACCACCCCAGCGACGAAGACTGAGCCGCCCCATCTCCCCGGCGTAGGAGCGGGCCACGCCCGCGATCGCGCGCAGGGCGCGCTCCTACGGTTGGGGCGGAAATTCGCGCCCCCGGAAAGCGCGCTTCCGCCCCCGACCATCCGTCCGCCGCATCTGCGGGAGCAATTCGCCCCCGGCCGTTGTCTGAAGCAGGGCGGGTATACTCGCCCGCCTGCCGCCCCCTGGAGCCCGCCTTGCCGAAATCCCGCCCGCTGCTTAGCCTGCTGTTCGCCGCCTGCCTCGGCGCCAGCTTCGCCGCCCACGCCTGCGCCCCCGGCCAGTCGGAAGTCTGCCTCGGCGGCTGCATCTGCGTGGCCGACCCCGACGGGGTCTTCGGGGTGCTCCAGGACGACGCCCGCAAGGTTGCCGCGCCCGCGCTGGCGCAGTGGCTGACGCAATCCCGCGACCAGATGGTCGCCGCCGGCGTACAGCCGCTGCCGCTGGATTTGCGCGTGCAGTTGCAGGCCTGGTACCCCGACGACCTGCTGCAGTCGGTGCGCTACCGGGTCGGCCAGGGCCAGGACATCGACGCCGCCAGCGCCATGCTGCAGAACCAGGACGTGGTCGCGGTGACCCTGATCGACGTGGTGGTGTTCCGCAACGAAGACGGCGCGCTGCACGACCTGGCGCTCTGGGCCCACGAACTCAAGCATGTGCAGCAGTACCGCGAGCTGGGCGTGGACGGCTTCGCCCAGCAGTACGTGCGCAACGCCAGCACCCTCGAAGACCCGGCCTACGCCATCCAGAACCAGGTGTCGCGCAGCCTGCGCAGCACCGCCTCGCGCACGCCCTGAGGCCTCAGGGCAGCTGGAAGTTGCGCTTGATCTTCTCGCGCAGCGCCTGGATCAGCGGCTCGCGGGTGCGCCCGCGACGGACGATGGCCGAGAAATCGGCGGCGTAGCCGCAGGTCTCCGGCAGCAGTTGGCGCAACTGCCCGGCGCGCACCCAGCGCTCGGCCAGGTGCTCCGGCAGGTAGCCGATGTAGCTGCCGGAAAGCACCAGGATCAGTTCCGCCTCCATGCTGTCGACCGTCGCCGAATAGGCCTGGAAGCCGTGGCGCTCGGCCTCCGACTGGCTCCAGTAGCCGCGCCCGATCAGGCGCTGGCGGGTCACTTCGGCCAGGCTCGGCGCCGGGTGGTCGAACAGCGGGTGGCGGTCGCTGCAGTACAGGCCATGGCGCTCCTGGTAGAGGAACAGGTAGTTCAGCCCGGCCAGGCGCGTGGGCAACGAACCGATGGCCAGGTCCAGGCGCGACTCCAGCACCTCGTGCTGCAACTCGAAAGGGCTGAGGATACGCAGGTTCAGGTGCACCTGCGGGTGTTCGCTGGTGAAGGCGCCGAGCAGGTCGACGACGCTGATCCGCGGTTCGCTCAGCATCGAGTCCAGCAGGCCCACGGCCAGGCGCCCGCGCAGCTCGCCCTGGAGGTCGGCGACATAATCCTCGAAGCGCTCGATGCGCTCGAAGATCTCCAGCGCCTGGCGGTGGATCAGCTCGCCGGCGCTGGTCAGGCTGAAGCCGGCGCGCCCGCGGTTGCACAGCGCCACGCCCATCTGGCCTTCCAGCTGGGCCATGTAGGTGCTGATGGCCGAGGTGGACATCTTCAGCTCCTGCTGGGCGGCGGTGAAGCCCTGGTGGCGCACCACCGCGAGGAAGATGCGCAGCAGGCGGAGGTTGTAGCGGGGTTCCTGCATGGCCGCTCTCGTGGTTCGGGGGCCGCCAGTCTGCGCGGCGCGCCCCGGCGCTTTCAATAGCCGGGGCGGCGATAGATACATCAGTAATCGCTGAAGTATTTACTTCACTGGCGGAAATGTTCGCGCCGCGCCGCATCTCGAATAATCGCCGTTCAGCCCATAGCCTGGAGAACGGCAGATGCTCACCGACCCGCTCAGCGGCACCCCTTACGACCCGCAGAAGCGCCCGCGCTTCGCCGAGATCGCCACCTTCATGCGCGCGCCGCGCGCCGAAAGCTTCGCCGAGGCGGACATCGGCATCGTCGGCGTGCCCTTCGACGGCGGCACGTCCTTCCGCCCTGGCGCGCGCCTGGGCCCGCGCGGGTTGCGCGCGCAGTCGTGCCTGATGCGCACGCGCAACCACTTCTCGGCGGTGTGCCCGTTCGACCTGTGCCGGGTGCGCGACCTGGGCGACGTCTACCTGGACGACATGTACAGCCTGGAAGGCGCCCACGCCAACATCGAGGCCTTCTACCGCGAGCTGGTGCGCCACGGCGTCACCCCGCTGACCGCCGGCGGCGACCACTCCATCACCTACCCGATCTTCAAGGCGCTGGCCGCCGAGCGGCCGCTGGGCATGATCCACATCGACGCCCACACCGACACCATGGATAGCCTCTACGGCTCGAAATTCTTCCATGGCGCGCCGTTCCGCCGGGCGGTGGAAGACGGCCTGCTCGACCCGAAACGGACCATCCAGATCGGCATCCGCGGCTCCGAGCACAGCGGCTCGGCCAACTTCAGCCTGGACAGCGGCATGCGCGTGGTGTTCATCGACGAGTTCGATAGCCTCGGCGTGGCCGGCGTGGTGGAGCTGGCGCGGCAGGTGGTGGGCGACGGGCCGACCTACCTGTCGTTCGACGTGGACGGCCTCGACCCGGCCTTCGCCCCCGGCACCGGCACCCCCGAGGCCGGCGGCCTGAGCATGCGCGAGGCGCTGGCGCTGCTGCGCGGCCTGCGCGGGCTGGACCTGGTCGGCGGCGACGTGGTGGAAGTGGCGCCGGACCTCGACCCCAGCGGCTGCACCGCGCTGAACGGCGCCACGCTGATGTTCGAAATCCTCTGCCTGCTGGCCGAGGCCCGCGCCGCGCGGGCCTGAGGGGCGATTCGCCGCAGCGCCGGCGGTGCGCTTGATGCATATCAACGGGGGTTTCCGGGCGAGGGTGCAGGCTAGGGTCATCCACCCCTGTCCCACCCGGAGGTCCCCATGAATGCCTACTCGCGCCTGCTGCTGATCTGCGACCCGCTCCTGCGTGATTCCGCCGCCCTGCACCGCGCCTGCGCACTGGCCCTGGCCAGCGGCGCGCGCCTGCACATGGTTGCCCTGGACGCCCTGCCGGTGGGCCTGGGGGTACTCGACAGCGTGCTGCAGACCCGCGCCCGCGAAGAAACCCGGCAGCGCCAGGAGCGCTGGCTGGAAGCGCGCGCCGAGGAAATGCGTGCCCACGGCGTGGAAGTGACCACCGAGGCGATCTGGACCGAAGACCCGCTCAAGCACGCCCTGCGCCTGGTGAGCGAGCTGGAGATCGACCTGGTGATCAAGGACACCCAGTACGAACCGGCGCTGAGCCGCGCGATCATGACTCCGCTGGACTGGCAGCTGCTGCGCCAGAGCCCGGTGCCGCTGCACCTGGTCAGCACCGCCGAGGAGCCCAAGCCCAAGCGCATCCTCGCCGCCCTGGACCTGTCCCAGGACGACGTGCGGGTCGACCAGTTGAACGACCACATCGTCGAATCGGCGCAGGCCCTGGCCCGCCAGTGCGGCGCCGAGCTGCACCTGCTGCAGGCCTACGACGTGCCCAGCGACTTCCTGGCCTACGCCGCCGGCCCGGTGGCCTGGTCGCCGGAAGTCGCCGAGCAGATGAGCGGCCGCTCGCGCCAGCGCATGGACCGCATCGCCCAGCGCTTCGGCATCGGCCGGCCCTACCTGCACCTGATCAAGGGCGCGCCGACCCGGGTGATCGCCGAGTTCGCCAATGAGAAGCAGGTGGATGTGGTGGTCATGGGCACCCTGTACCGCGCCGGGCTGGCGAAGATTATCGGCAGCACCACCGAGCAGTCGCTGTACCGGGTGCACTCGAGCATCCTCGCCGTGCGCCCG
>NZ_JARJLT010000183.1 GCF_029335315.1 Pseudomonas citronellolis | reverse complement strand
ACCAAGGTCTGCTCCGAGACCTGGGGTGGCTCCGCTCGCGCCTTCGACCAGATCGACAACGCGCCGGAAGAGAAAGCCCGCGGTATCACCATCAACACTTCGCACGTCGAATACGACTCGCCGGTACGCCACTACGCTCACGTAGACTGCCCGGGCCACGCCGACTACGTGAAGAACATGATCACCGGTGCTGCCCAGATGGACGGCGCGATCCTGGTTTGCTCGGCTGCTGACGGCCCCATGCCGCAGACCCGCGAGCACATCCTGCTGTCCCG
>NZ_JARJLT010000182.1 GCF_029335315.1 Pseudomonas citronellolis | reverse complement strand
GGCCCGTAGGAGCGGGCCATGCCCGCGAATCGCGCCCGATCCTCCGGCATGCGTAGGGCGGATAACCGTTCGCGGTTATCCGCCGATGAGCGCGGCTCGCGATCGCGCCCGCTCAGGCATCCGGCAGCGTATAGCGCTCGGCGAAATACTGGCGGAAGAACTCCACCGCCACCCGCACCTTGGCCGAGCTGGCCAGCGGCGAGGCGTGCACCGCCCAGATGTCGGCCTGTTGCTGGTACTCCGGCAGCACCTGCACCAGGCGCCCGTCGGCCAGGCTGTCGTGCACGTCCCACCAGGAGCGCAGCAGCACGCCGCGCCCATCCAGGCACCACTGGTGCACCACTTCGCCGTGGTTCGACGACAGCGGCCCGGTGACCTTCACGCTTTCCTCGCCGCCCGGGCCTTCCAGGTGCCAGACGCCGAAGGGGTGGTCGCGCTCCTTGATGATCAGGCAGTCGTGGCTGGTCAGCTCGGCCAGGCTGCGCGGGGTGCCGCGCCTGGCCAGGTAGCCGGGCGCGGCGCAGAGCACCCGGCGGTTGCGCGCCAGGGGCTTGGCGATGAGGTTGGCGGCGATTTCGTTGCCCACGCGGATGTCCAGGTCCACGCCCTCGGCCACCAGGTCCACCAGGCGGTCGTGGACGTCCAGGCGGATGTCCAGCTGCGGGTAGCGCGCGGCCAGTTCCGACAGCGCCGGGGCGACGAAGCGCCGGCCCAGGCCCAGGCTGCTGGCGATGCGCAGCTGGCCGCTGGGCTCGCGGTGCAGCGCCGAGACCTCGTCGCCCATGCGCTGCACCGAGTCGAGGATGCGTAGCGCCCAGTGGTACACCCGTTCGCCGTCCTCGCTCACCGACACCCGCCTCGTGGTGCGGTGCAGCAGGCGCACGCCGAGGTTCTGCTCCAGCAGGCGGATGCGCTTGCTGATGAAGGCGGTGGACATGCCCAGCTCGCCGGCGGCGGCGGCGAAGCTCGCGCGCCGGGCGACCTGGACGAAGACGGCGAGGTCTTCCAGGTTCGGCAGATTGTTCACGGTTCGTGTCTTAAGAATCCATGGATGGCGTAATTATGTTTTGAATTGGCGCTTATAGCATGGTCGGCACGCTTTCCCTACTCGCCCCGACAGCAACAAGAGAGTGCCCAGCATGAGCAAGACCTATCGCATCGCCGCCATCGCCGGCGACGGTATCGGCAACGAAGTCCTCCCCGAAGGCCTGCGCGTCGTCCAGGCGGCCGCCGCCAAGCACGGCCTGGCGCTGGAGTTCGAGCACTTCGAGTGGGCCAGCTGCGACTACTACCTGCAGCACGGCAAGATGATGCCCGACGACTGGTTCGAGCAGCTGAAGGGCTTCGACGCCCTGTACTTCGGCGCCGTCGGCTGGCCGGACAAGGTCCCGGACCACATCTCCCTGTGGGGCTCGCTGCTGAAGTTCCGCCGCGAGTTCGACCAGTACGTGAACATCCGCCCGGTGCGCCTGTTCCCCGGCGTGCCGTGCCCGCTGGCGAACAAGCAGCCCGGCGACATCGACTTCGTGGTGATCCGCGAGAACACCGAGGGCGAGTACTCGTCCCTGGGCGGGCGCATGTTCGAAGGCACCGAGAACGAGTTCGTGCTGCAGGAGTCGGTGTTCACCCGGCGCGGCGTCGACCGCATCCTCAAGTACGCCTTCGACCTGGCCCAGACCCGCGAGCGCAAGCGCCTGACCTCGGCCACCAAGTCCAACGGCATGGCCGTGAGCATGCCCTACTGGGACGAGCGCACCGAGGCCATGGCCGCCGGCTATCCGGAAATCACCTGGGACAAGCAGCACATCGATATCCTCTGCGCCCGCTTCGTCCTGCAGCCCGAGCGTTTCGACGTGGTGGTGGCCTCGAACCTGTTCGGCGACATCCTCTCCGACCTCGGCCCGGCCTGCGCCGGCACCATCGGCATCGCGCCCTCGGCCAACCTCAACCCCGAGCGCAAGTTCCCCTCGCTGTTCGAGCCGGTGCACGGCTCGGCACCGGACATCTACGGCAAGAACATCGCCAACCCGATCGCCATGATCTGGTCCGGCGCGCTGATGCTGGACTTCCTCGGCCAGGGTGACGAACGCTACCGCGCCGCCCACGACGACATCCTCGCCGCCATCGAGCAGGTCATCGCCGCGGGCGAGGTGACCCGCGACATGGGTGGCCAGCGCTCCACCCAGCAAGTCGGCGAGGCCATCGCCACCCGCGTCGCCGGTTGAGTTCACCCGGCGGCCCACTGCGCCACGGACGGGACGACGCAGCGGGCCGCCGATCATCCGGAAAGCCGCATGAGACCTGCGCTACGCCCTTGCGGACGAAAGGAGTTACAGGCACACTGTTAACCATTGGATTTTGATTAACCATGGGTTAACAGTAAAGGAGAAACCCAGCCGAATGAGACAACCCTTCCCACCCACAGACGGGCATTGCCGACCCGCGGGCGGGAAGACTTCCATAGTTCCAGGAGTCGATTGATGTCGCACAAGAACAAAAAGATTGATGTGTTCCTGATAACCGTGAGCCTTGTCGCCGTGCTGCTCACCGTGGTCGGCCTGGCCGCATTCCCGGAGCAGTCCGGGCGGATGGCCAACACCCTGTTCGAACTCTCCACCCGCACCTTCGGCACCAGCGTCCAGCTGCTGGTGTTCGCCAGTTCCCTGGTGGTGCTGTACCTGGCCTTCAGCAAGTACGGCAACATCCGCCTGGGCAGCGGCAAGCCGGAATACTCCACCGCCACCTGGGTGTTCATGTTCATCTGCGCCGGCATGGGCTCCTCGACCCTGTACTGGGGCGTGATGGAGTGGGCCTACTACTACCAGACCCCCGGCCTGAACATGGTGCCCGAGTCGGCCCAGGCCCTGGAGTACAGCGTCAGCTACTCGTTCTTCCACTGGGGCATCAGCGCCTGGTCGATCTACGCCCTGGCCTCGCTGGCCATGGCCTACCACTTCCACGTGCGCAAGAAGAGCGGCCTGAACCTGGCCTCCATCGTCGAGGCCGTCACCGGCTTCAAGGCCACCGGCCCGGTCGGCCGCGCGGTGGACCTGATCTTCCTGCTGACCATGATGGGCGCGCTCACCGTGTCCCTGGCGCTCACCGCCTCGACCCTGACCCGCGGCCTGTCCGGCCTGGTCGGCACGCCCGACACCTTCATGGTGCAGCTGATGGTCATCGGCGTGATCGCCGTGCTCTTCTCGCTCAGCTCCTACATCGGCATCGACGGCGGCCTGCAGCACCTGAGCAAGATGGTCTGCTACGGCGCGCTGGTGTTCGCCGCGGTGGTGCTGCTGGTCGGCCCGACCCAGTTCACCATCAACAACACGGCCAACTCCATCGGCCTGATGATCCAGAACTACGTGCACATGAGCCTGTTCACCGACCCCGCCGGGGACGGCGCCTTCACCCGCAACTGGACGGTGTTCTACTGGCTCTGGTGGGTGTCCTACGCGCCCGGCGTGGCCATGTTCGTGACCCGCGTGTCGCGTGGCCGGCAGATCAAGGAAGTGGTGTTCGCCCTGCTCATGGGCGGTAGCTTCGGCTGCTGGTTCTTCTTCGGTGCGCTGGAAAGCTACAGCATGCACCAGTTCATCACCGGCGCCATCGACGTGCCGAAGATCCTCAGCGAGCACGGCGGCGAGAGCGCGGTGGAAGCGCTGCTGGCGGCCCTGCCGGCGGGCAAGCTGTTCCTCGGCGTGTACCTGTTCATCATGGCGGTGTTCTGCGCCTCGCACATGGACGCCGCGGCCTACGCGGTGGCCGCCACCAGCACCCGCAACCTGCAGGAAGGCGACGACCCGACGCCGACCCACCGCCTGTTCTGGTGCGTGACCCTGACCCTGGTGCCGCTGGCCATGCTGTTCGCCAAGGCCTCGCTGTCGACCATGAAGACCGCCGTGGTGCTGACCGCCATCCCGTTCATGGCGATCCTGCTGGTGAAAATCTACGGTTTCCTCACGTGGATGGTGCAGGACTATGGCCAGATGCCGGCGCACCTGATCGAGGAAGAGGCCGCCCGCCTGGCCGGCGAGGAGCCTCACGCCAAGCCGCAGCCGGTGCCCGCCGCGGCGCCCGCGCAGTAACCGATACGGCCCGCCGCCGAAGGGCGGCGGGCACGGCCAGGCAAATTTTTTTGCCCGGTTTGTTAACCAATAGATATACGTTAACCAATAAGTAATAAGGCTGCCGGCCACGGCCGCAGCCAAAGCCCGGAGAACACCCGATGAACGACTTCCAGCGACTGCCGGCCGACTTCTGCGCCAACCACGAAGAGGCCTTCACCATTCCCGCGCACTTCTACACCAGCAAGGCGGTGTACGAGCACGAGAAGGAAAACATCTTCGCCCGCAGCTGGATCTGCGTGGCGCACCGCAGCGAAGTGGCGGAGAACAACGCCTACATCACCCGCGAAGTGATCGGCGAAAGCATCATCGTCGTGCGCGGCCGCGACGGCGTGCTGCGCGCCTTCTACAACGTCTGCCCGCACCGTGGCCACCAGCTGCTGGAAGGCAGCGGCAAGGCCAAGAACGTCATCGCCTGCCCGTACCACGCCTGGACCTTCAAGCTCGACGGCGAGCTGACCCACGTGCGCAACTGCGACGCCGTGCAGGGCTTCGACAAGGGCGAGTTCGGCCTGGTGCCGCTGCGCGTCGAGGAATACGCCGGCTTCATCTTCATCAACATGGACAACGACGCCGGCACCGTCGAAGACCAGCTGCCGGGCCTGCAGGACCGCATGCGCCAGGCCTGCGCGGTGATCGACGACCTGCAACTGGCGGCGCGTTTCGTCACCGAGACCCCGGCCAACTGGAAGTCCATCGTCGACAACTACATGGAGTGCTACCACTGCGGCCCGGCGCACCCGAGCTTCGCCGACTCGGTGGACGTCGGCCAGTACGGCCACACCCTGCACGGCAACTGGTCGCTGCAGTACGGCATCGCCAAGTCCTCGGAGCAGTCGTTCAAGGTCGACGAGTCGGTCACCGATCCGTCCTTCGCCGGCTTCTGGGCCTGGCCGTGCACCATGTTCAACGTGCCGCCGGGCGCCAACTTCATGACCGTGATCTACGAGTTCCCGGTCGACGCCGAAACCACCCTGCAGCACTACGACATCTACTTCCTGAACAAGGACATCACCCCCGAGCAGCAGGTGCTGATCGACTGGTACCGCGACGTCTTCCGCCCGGAAGACCTGCGCCTGGTGGAAAGCGTGCAGAAGGGCCTGAAGTCCCGCGGCTACCGTGGCCAGGGCCGGATCATGGTGGACAAAGAGCGCAGCGGCATCAGCGAGCACGGCATCGCCCACTTCCACAACCTGATCGCCGTCGCCCACCTGGAAGACTGATGGCCACCGCCGCCGGCCCGCGCGGCCGGCGGCGGTCGCTGGAGACCCTTGCGTGAAACTCAACGATTCGAAACTGTTCCGCCAGCAGGCCTACATCGCCGGCGCCTGGTGCGACGCCGACGACGGCCGCACGGTCGCGGTGACCGACCCGGCCAGCGGCGAGCTGCTCGGCCATGTGCCGCTGATGGGCGGCGCCGAGACCGTGCGCGCCATCGAGGCCGCCGACGCGGCCCTGGAAGGCTGGCGCGCGAAGACCGCCAAGGAGCGCGCCCAGGTGCTGCGCCGCTGGTTCGAGCTGCTGCTGGAGAACGAGGACGACCTGGCCCGGCTGATGACCTTCGAACAGGGCAAGCCGCTGCACGAGGCCCTCGGTGAAATCCGCTACGCCGCCTCCTTCGTCGAATGGTTCGCCGAGGAAGGCAAGCGCATCTACGGCGACGTCATCCCCAGCCCGAGCAACGACAAGCGCCTGCTGGTGATCAAGCAGGGCATCGGCGTGTGCGCGGCCATCACCCCGTGGAACTTCCCGGCGGCGATGATCACCCGCAAGGTCGCCCCGGCCCTGGCCGCCGGCTGCAGCGTGGTGCTCAAGCCGGCCAACGAGACGCCGTTCAGCGCCCTGGCGCTGGTCGAGCTGGCCGAGCGCGCCGGGCTGCCGGCGGGGCTGCTGAGCATCGTCACCGGCGACGCCGTGGCCATCGGCGCGCAGCTCACCGGCCACCCGCTGGTGCGCAAGCTGACCTTCACCGGCTCCACCCCGGTGGGCCGCCTGCTGATGGGCCAGTGCGCCGAGACCATCAAGAAAGTCTCCCTGGAACTGGGCGGCAACGCGCCGTTCATCGTCTTCGACGACGCCGACATCGAGGCGGCGGTGGAAGGCGCGCTGATCGCCAAGTACCGCAACGCCGGGCAGACCTGCGTGTGCGTCAACCGCTTCTACGTGCACGACGCGGTGTACGAGCGCTTCGCCGCGCGCTTCGTCGAGCGCGTGCGCGAGCTCAAGGTCGGCCACGGCAGCGCCGAGGGCACCCAGGTCGGCCCGCTGATCAGCGACAAGGCGGTGGCCAAGGTGCGCAGCCTGATCGACGACGCCGTCGGCAAGGGCGCCGAACTGGTGCTCGGTGGCCGCAGCCACGCCCTGGGCGGCGGCTTCTTCGAGCCCACCGTGCTGGCCGGCATCCGTCCGGGTATGGCGCTGCTGGAGGAGGAAATCTTCGGCCCGGTGGCGGCGCTGGTGCGCTTCTCCAGCGACGCCGAGGTGATCGCGCTGGCCAACGCCACCCTCTACGGCCTGGCCGCCTACTTCTACAGCCGCGACATCGGCCGTGTGTTCAAGGTCGCCGAGCGCCTCGAATACGGCATGGTCGGCATCAACACCGGGCTGATCTCCAACGAGGTGGCGCCGTTCGGTGGGGTGAAGCAGTCCGGCCTGGGCCGCGAAGGCTCGAAGTACGGCATCGAGGACTATCTGGAAATCAAGTACCTGTGCCTCGCCGTCTGAGCGGGCAGCAGGTCACGGCGAGCGGCAGGGCCTGCCGCTCGCCCTTGCAGTCGAGGTGAATGATGGCCAACAAATACGAGATGTTCAGCGTCCGCGTCAGCGCGGTGGAACAGGCGACCCCGCTGATCAAGCGCTTCACCCTGGTGCGCGAGGACGGCCAGGCGCTGCCGGCGTTCAGCGGCGGCAGCCACGTGATCGTGCAGGATCCGGCGGGCAGCTTCAGCAACGCCTACTCGCTGATGAGCGACCCGCGCGACCTCAGCCACTACCAGATCGGCGTGCGCCTGGAAGAGCAGTCCAGGGGCGGCTCGGCCTTCATGCACGGGCAGGTTGAGGTCGGCACCCGGCTGACCATCTCCACCCCGAACAACCTGTTCGCCCTGGACCCGAGCGCCGGGCGCCACGTGCTGATCGCCGGCGGCATCGGCATCACCCCGTTCCTCGCCCAGCTGCACGACCTGGAAGCCGGCGCCACGCCCTACGAGCTGCATTACGCCTTCCGCAGCCCGGAACACGGCGCCTTCCAGGCCGACCTGGAAGCCGGCCCGCACGCCGAGCACGTGCGTTTCTACATCGACAGCCTGGAGCGCAAGCTCGACCTGGCGGCGCTGTTCGCCGGCCTGGCGGCCGACGCGCACCTGTACGTGTGCGGCCCGAAGCCGCTGATCGACGCGGTGATCGCCGGCGCGAAGCAGGCCGGCATCGCCGATGCGCGTGTGCACTGGGAACAGTTCGCCGCGGCTCCGGCCGAAGGCGCCGCCTTCACCGTGGTGCTGGCCCGTTCCGGGCGCGAGCTGCGGGTGGAGGAGGGCATGACCATCCTCCAGGCCATCGAGAACGTGAAGGCGGCCAAGGTGGAATGCCTGTGCCGCGAAGGCGTCTGCGGCACCTGCGAGACGGCGATCCTGGAAGGCGAGGCGGAGCACTTCGACCAGTACCTGAGCGACGCCGAGAAAGCCTCGCAGCAGAGCCTGATGCTCTGCGTGTCGCGCTCGCGCACAGCGCGCCTGGTGATCGACCTCTGAAGCCCGGCTCGCTCCCTGTAGGAGCGAGCTTGCTCGCGAACGGTGCTCGCCGGTAGGTCAGGTTTTGAGGTTGATACCGTTCCCTCTCCCCAGCCTCGGCTGCGCGCCCCGCCCTGAAGTGAGAGGGGGCTAGTCCGCGCCGAGAGGGGCATAGTTTCAGTCGGAGGGCACTGTGTTGCCGGCTGACTCAGGAAGATCATCCAACGCCGAACGGTCCCCTCTCCCTTCAGGGAGAGGGCTAGGGAGAGGGTAGCGGAGTCTGAACCCCACTCCACGACCTCCCTTCGCGCCCAGGTCCAACCTTGTCATCCACCAGTTTACACCCGTGTATACTGCGGTCCCCGGCACCCCTCGCACAGGACCGCGCATGACGGAAACCACCTTCGCCTTCCGCCTCAAGGAATTGCTCGAACTCAACAAGCTGACCTTGCAGGCCGTGGCCACCGCGCTGGGCATCTCGCGCACGGCGGTGCACAAGTGGACCCGTGGCGGCGAGATCGATTACGACAACCTGCGCAAGCTGGCCGCCTTCCTCAAGGTCAACTGGATCTGGCTGCGCTACGGCGAGGAAGCCGTGCGCGACCTGCAGGCCCACGAGCCGATCGAGTTGCCGATGACCGACGTGCGCCGGCGCTACACCGCCGAGATCATGGAGAGCGAGGCGCGCATGAAGCTGGCCCAGGAAGGCGCGCGCATCGTCACCTGGGAGTGGAACCTGATCAGCGACGAAGTCACCTATTCGCCCAACGTCGAAGCGGTCTACGGCTGGCCGGTGAGCCGCAACCAGGACTTCTGGCCGCACCTGCCGGCCGAGGACGTCGCCGCCATGCGCGCGATGTACGACCAGGCCATCGCCGACGGCAGCGGCTGCGAGTGCGACTTCCGCATCTTCCGCCCGGACGGCGAGATGCGCTGGATCGCCTCGCGCGCCAGTGTGGTCAAGGACAGCGCCGGGCGTTCGGTGAAGATGGTCGGCATCAGCATGGACAACACCGCGCGGATGGCCGCCGAGGAGGAGCTGCGCGACAGCGAGGAACGCTTCCGGGCGATCTTCGAACTGACCTGGGGCGCGCTGGCCTACATCGGCCTGGACGGCACCTGGCAGCGGGTCAACGGCAGCCTCTGCGAACTGCTCGGCTACAGCGCCGAGGAGCTCTACGGCATGACCTTCCAGCAGCTCACCCACCCCGAGGACCTGGAGCGCAACCTGCAATTACTACGCAGCATGCTGGCCGGCGAGATCGAGCGCTACGTGGTAGAGAAGCGCTGCCGGCGCAAGGACGGCAAGTATGTCTGGCTGCGCGCCCGCACCTCGCTGCAGCGGCGTCGCCAGGACGGCCTGCCGGAGCACCTGATCAGCGTGTTCGAAGACATCGGCCCGGCCCGCGCCGAGCGCGAACGCCTGCAGGCGCGGGTCGCCGAACTGGAAGCGCAGCTGGGTGTGTAGCAGCCGACTGCGCGAAGACGCTCTGCGTAGGATGGGGCAGGGCGTATAACCGTTCGCTGTCGTCCCGAACGCAATGACGGCGCGTTCGAGGCGCGGCGTTTCCCTGCAGGCGCGGACTCATCCGCGATTGCGCCGACCAGGGGCCGGCGCTCAAGGCTCGGCGAAGGGCAGCGGCGCTTCCGTCTCGCGGCGCACGGCGAAGGCGTTGAGGGTCATGGCTACCAGCGCGTAGTAGCCGTAGATTCCCACCAGCTCCACCATCCCGGCCTCGCCGAACGCCCGCACGCCATCGTCGTACAGCGCCTGGTCGATGCGCCGGCTGGCGTAGAGGCTGCGTCCGAGGTGGTAGACCAGGCGCTCGTCGTCGCGCTCGAAGTCCGGCTTGGCGCCGCGCCGCAGCGCCTCGATCACCGTCTCGGCCAGGCCGGCCTGGCGCGCGATGGGCTCGTGGATCTGCCATTCCGCCTGGGACTGCCACCAGGCCGCGGTGACCAGGATCGCCAGTTCGCTCAGGCGCAGTTCCAGGCGGGTGCCGTAGCGGCAGAAGGCCCCCAGCTTCTGTGCGCTGTCGGCCAGTTGCGGGCTGTGTACCCAGGCCAGGAAGGGGCCGTCGAGGTTGCCGCGCGGGCCGCTGAGGATGTCCTGCAGCACGCGGCGCTGCTCGGTGTCCATGCGTTCGTCGGTGAGCGGGGTGAGGCGCGATTCGATTTTCATGACGTTGCTCTCAGAGGCTGCCGATGGCGCCGTCGATGGCGCGCTGCAGCTTTTCCACCAGCTCGTCCAGCTGCGCTTCCTCGAGGATGAACGGCGGCGCCAGGAGGATGTGGTCGCCACGGCGACCATCCAGGGTACCCCCCATGGGATAGCACAGCAGGCCTTCCTGCATGGCGGCTTTCTTGATCCGTGCGTGCAGGCGGGCCTCGGTGGGGAAGGGCGTCTTGCCGTCGCGCTCGGCCACCAGCTCCAGGCCCTGGAACAGGCCGCGCCCACGGATGTCGCCGATATGCGGGTGCGCCCCCAGGGCCTGCTGCAGGCGTTGCCGCAAGCCCAGGCCGAGGCTGCGCACGCGCGGCAGCAGGTCGCGTTCCTCGATGGCCGTCTGTACCGCCAGCGACGCGGCGCAGGCGGTGGCGTGGCCGATGTAGGTATGGCCGTGCTGGAAGAACCCGGAGCCCTGGGCGATGGCGTCGTGGATGCGTTCGCTCACCAGGGTCGCGCCGATGGGCTGGTAACCGGCGCCCAGGCCCTTGGCGATGGTGATGAGGTCGGCGCCGATGCCTTCCTGCTCGGCGGCGAACAGGCTGCCGGTGCGGCCCATGCCGCACATCACCTCGTCGAGGATCAGCAGCACGCCATGGCGGTCGCAGATTTCCCGCACGCGCTTGAAGTAGCCGGGCACCGCCGTCACCGCGCCGAGGGTCGCGCCCACCACCGGCTCGGCGACGAAGGCCATGACCCGCTCGGCGCCCAGCCGCAGGATTTCCTCTTCCAGTTCGCGCGCCAGGCGCTCGCCATAGGCCTCCGCGGTCTCGCCGGCGGCCTGGTCGCGGTAGGCGTAGCAGGGGCTGACGTGGCTGACGTCGATCAGCAGCGGCTGGAACTGCTGGCGCCGCCAGGCGTTGCCGCCGGTGGCCAGGGCGCCGAGGGTGTTGCCGTGGTAGCTCTGGCGCCGCGCGATCAGGTGCGTGCGCTGCGGCTGGCCGATCTCCACGAAGTACTGGCGGGCCAGCTTGAGCGCCGCCTCCACCGCTTCGGAGCCGCCGGATACGAAGTACACCGAACGCATGCCGGCGGGCGCGCGGGCGATCAGGAAGTCGGCCAGCGCCTCCATGGGTTCGCTGGTGAAGAAGGAGCTGTGCGCGTAGGCCAGGGTGCCGACCTGCCGGCGCACCGCCTCGATCACCGCCGGGTCGCTATGGCCCAGGCAGGACACCGCCGCGCCACCGCTGGCGTCCAGGTAACGGCGGCCCTGGCTGTCGATCAGGTAGGCGCCGTCGCCGCGAACGGCGGTGGGGTAGGACTGGGTGAGGCTGCGGTGCAGGACATGGCTCATGATGACCTCCGGGGTTTGCGCAAATATTAAATGCATTTTTTGGTTGCGCAATCTTTTATTGCGAGGTCTTTGCACTGCCTGGGGTGCCTTGTTGCTCGGCCGGATGCCTGGCGCCTGGCTGTTTGGCTGAAACTACGGGCTTCAGATGGTTCGCGGGGGGCTGTTCGGTGCTAGCGAAAAATACTTGCAATTTGAATTTGTGCATGTTTATTTTGCACAAAAGCACTCCAGTGCATGCAGCCCTTCCGTGGGTTAGCCGCTCAGAACAATAAAGTCCGGGTCTTCGGGCCCGTTGCGATCGAACTGCCGCTAATGCGCGCTGGGCCCCGGCCCGGCGCATCCCGCTGACCCGCAAGAGGAAGTCCTGCATGAAAAAGCTGCTTCAAGCCTCGTTCGCCGCGCTGTCCCTGTTCGCCGCCGCCAGTTCCATGGCCGCCGACAAGGAGCTTCTGGTGGCCACCGACACCGCCTTCGTTCCCTTCGAGTTCAAGCAGGGCGACCAGTACGTCGGCTTCGACATCGACCTGTGGGCGGCCATCGCCAAGGAGCTGGGCGTCACCTACCAGCTCAAGCCGATGGACTTCAACGGCATCATCCCGGCGCTGCAGACGCGCAACGTCGACCTGGCCCTGGCCGGCATCACCATCAAGGAAGAGCGCAAGCAGGCCATCGATTTCTCCGACGGCTACTACGACAGCGGCTTCCTGCTGATGGTCAAGGCCGACAACGACAGCATCAAGGGCCCGGCCGACGTCGCCGGCAAGAGCCTGGCGGTGAAGAGCGGCACCTCGGCGGCGGACTACGCCAAGGCCAACCTCAAGGCCAGCGACCTGCGCCAGTTCCCCAACGTCGACAACGCCTACCTGGAGCTGCGCACCGGCCGCGTCGACGCCGCGATGCACGACACCCCGAACGTCCTCTACTACATCAAGACCGCCGGCGACGGCCAGGTGAAGGCGGTGGGCGAGCAGATGATGGCCCAGCAGTACGGCATCGGCTTCCCCAAGGGCAGCGAGCTGCGCGAGCCGGTCAACGCGGCGCTGAAGAAACTGCGCGCTGACGGCACCTACGCGCAGATCTACCGCAAGTGGTTCGGCGCCGACCCGAAGTGACGCGGAGGTAGACCGTCATGCAATTCCAATGGTCCGCCATCTGGGACGCGTTACCGGTGCTGCTCGAAGGCGCCCGCCTGACCCTGTGGATCTCCGTCCTCGGCCTGCTCGGCGGCGCCGTCATCGGCCTGCTGGCCGGTGTCGGCCGCGCCTACGGCGGTTTCTTCTCGAGCCGCCTGGCGCTGGTCTTCGTCGAGCTGATCCGCGGCACGCCGATCATGGTCCAGGTGATGTTCATCTACTTCGCCCTGCCGCTGATGATTCCGGTGCGCATCGACCCGTTCAGCGCGGCGGTGGTCACCATCATGATCAACTCCGGCGCCTACATCGCCGAGATCACCCGTGGCGCGCTGCTCTCGGTGAACCGCGGGTTCCGCGAGGCCGGCCTGGCCCTGGGCCTGTCCGGGCGCGACACGCTGCGCTACGTGATCGCCCCGCTGGCCTTCCGGCGGATGATCCCGGCGCTGGGCAACCAGTGGATCGTCAGCATCAAGGACACCTCGCTGTTCATCGTCATCGGCGTCGCCGAGCTGACCCGCCAGGGCCAGGAGGTCATCGCCGGCAACTTCCGGGCGATGGAAATCTGGTCGGCGGTGGCGGTGATCTACCTGGTCATCACCCTGGTACTGAGTTACGTGCTGCGGCGCATGGAGTCGAGGCTGAAAATCCTATGATCGAGTTCAAGCGGGTATCCAAGCGCTTCGGCGACACCGAGGTGCTCCACGACATCAACCTGAAGATCGGCGACGGCGAAGTGGTGGTGATCATCGGGCCTTCCGGTTCCGGCAAGTCCACGCTGCTGCGCTGCATCAACAAACTGGAAGTGATCACCGGCGGCGAACTGTTCGTCGACGGCATGGAGGTCAACGACCCGAAGGTGGACGAACGCCTGATCCGCCAGGAGGCGGGCATGGTGTTCCAGCAGTTCCACCTGTTTCCGCAGATGACCGCGCTGGAGAACGTGGCCTTCGGCCCGATCCGCGTGCGCGGGGCGAAGAAGCCCGAGGCCGAGGCGCTGGCCCGCGAACTGCTGGCCAAGGTCGGCCTGTCCGAGCGAGCCGGGCACTTCCCCTCGGAGCTGTCCGGCGGCCAGCAGCAGCGGGTGGCCATCGCCCGCGCGCTGGCGGTGAAGCCCAGGCTGATGCTGTTCGACGAACCGACCTCGGCGCTGGACCCGGAGTTGCGCCACGAGGTGCTGCAGGTGATGAAGGACCTGGCGGAAGAGGGCATGACCATGGTCATCGTCACCCACGAGATCGATTTCGCGCGCAAGGTCGCCTCGCGGCTGATCTTCATCGACAAGGGCAGCATCGCCGAGGACGGCGACCCCGCTAGCCTGATCGGCAATCCCAGCAGCCCGCGTCTGCGCGAGTTCCTGCAACATGTCGCCTGAGGTCGCCGCATGAGCCTGACACCCTTGAACCTTTCCGGCAGCGCCTACGACATCGGCCTGGGGCTGGGGCGCTTCGGCCGCGACGCGGTGCGCGAGCGCCTGCGCCCGTCGCCGCTGTGGCGACGCCTCGCGGCCCTGGCCGGCTCGCCTGTGGCGCTGCGCATGCAGGCGCAGGTCCAGGCGCAATTCCCGCGGGTCCGGGACGAGCTGCGCGGCCTGGCCGACGGCCTGGAGCTGCCGTTCGACGAGGTGTTCCTGTGGAACTGCCGTGGCGATTTCGTCCAGGACGCCAGCGTCGACGGCTGCACGACCGTGTTCGGGCCCGCCGAAGGCGGCTGGCTGATCGCCCACAACGAGGATGGCCTGCCACCGCTCGATGGCCACTGCGGCCTGCTCCATGCGCGACCCGAGCAGGGCCTGGGGTTCACCAGCTTCGTCTACCCGGGCTCGATTCCGGGGCACACCTTCGCGGTCAACGAGCGCGGGCTGGTGAGCACGGTCAACAACATCCGCCCGAACGCTATTCCGCCGGGGCTGCCGCGCCAGGTGCTGGCCCGCGCGGTGCTGGACGCCGCGAGCCTGGCGCAGGCCGTGGCGGTGCTGGCCACGGCGGGCCGCGCGGGGGCCTTCCACCACACCCTGGGCCAGGCCGGCGCCAAGCAGTTGCTCAGCGTCGAGGCCTGTTCCGCCGGCGTGGCGGTGCGCGAAATCCAGCGCCCGGCCGGGCATTCCAACCATCTGCTGGACGCCGCGCTGGATGCCGCCGGGCAGCGTATCACCGGCAGCTCGGGCAGCCGCCAGCGGCGGGTGGACGCCTTGCTGGCCGGTGCGCCCGCGCGGCTCGATGGCGACGGGGCGCTGGCCATCCTGCGCGATACGGCGGACGCCGAGTTGCCGGTGTACCGGCGCGCGGCGGACGACCCGGACGACGAGAACACCCTGGCCACGGCCGTGTTCCGCGTCGGGGCGAACTCGGTAGAATGGAGCGTCCACTGCCAGCCCGACCCCCGCGAGGTCGAGGCGCGCGGCAGTGTCCATCCCATCCCCGCACCTGGACCCGCCCGATGAGCCAAGCGCCCGCCGTACTGCCCGACAACCTGGGAGCCCTCAAGCAGCTGCTGGAGGACATCGAGCGCGGCGAGGCGGGAATCTCACTGGGCGGCAGCTCGCGCCGCGTGCTGACGGCGCTGCTCGAAGCGCCGCAACGCACCGCGGTGTCGTCGATCAGCGAACTGGCCGAGCAGCTCGGGGTCAACGCCTCGACCCTGTCGCGCCTGGCGCAGCGCCTGGGCTACGGCGGCTTCAGCAAGTTCCAGGACGTGTTCCGCCGCGAGCTGACCGAAGGCAAGAGCTTCTACAGCGACCAGGCCTCGCGCCTGCTGCTGACCCCGGCCGACAGCACGCTGTCGCGCCTCACCCGCCTGGGACGGCAGGAAAGCACCAACATCGCGAGCATGATCGAGCAGGTCGAGCCGGAGGTCTTCGCCCGGGTGGTGGAGCGCCTGGCCACGGCGCGCCGCGTGCGCATCCACGGCATGCGCCAGTTCACCTCGCTGGCGCTGTTCATGTCCTACGGCCTGGGCATGCTGCGCCCCGACGTCGCGGCGCTGGACGCCAACCGCCAGGGCGTGGCGGATGCGCTGGCGCAGCTGGACGCCGGCGATGTGCTGGTGGTCGCCAGCTGCTTCCCGTACACGCCCAGCGTGCTGGCCACGGCGGAAGTGGCGGCGCGCCATGGCATCGAGGTGGTGGCCCTGACCGACTCGTCCAGTTCGCCCCTGGCGCGGGTGGCGGCGCACAGCTTCTACGTTCCCAACCACAGTCTGTTCTTCAGCAACAGCATGTGCGCCTTCATGCTCCTGGCCCAGGGCCTGCTGAGCGAGGTGGCGGGGCGCCTGGGCGAGACCGCGCTGGCCTCGCTCAAGCACCGCGAAGAACTGATCAGTGAGTTGAACGCCTCGCTCTGAGCCGGCGCTTCGCGCCTCAGGCCACCTGGACGCTGCTCTTGCGCGGGTGCTCGCGCTCCAGGTAGGCGGCCAGGCGCAGTTTCTGCTCGGCGTTGAGGAACAACCCCAGCTTGCTGCGGCGCCAGAGGATGTCCTCGGCTTCCTCGGCCCATTCCTCGCGGCACAGGTAGTCCACTTCGCGGGCGTAGAGCCCGGCGCCCAGGTGTTCGCCCAGGTCGGCCTCGCCGTTCACCCCGTCCAGCAGGCGCCAGCTGCGCGTGCCGTAGCTGGTGGACCAGCGCCGGGCCAGGCCCGCCGGCAGCCAGGGGTGCGTGGCGAGCAGTTCGACGGCCAGGTCCTCGGGGCTGCCCATGCGCTCGCCGCCGGGTAGCGGGGCGCTGGCGGTCCAGGCCGGGCGCAGGCGCGGGAAGGTCGGCGCGAGCTGCGCCAGGGCCGCCTCGGCCAGCTTGCGGTAAGTGGTCAGCTTGCCGCCGAACACCGACAGCAACGGCGCCTCGCCCGGCGCGCCCTGCAACGCCAGGGTGTAGTCGCGGGTCACGGCCGACGGCTCGTCGGATTCGTCATCGCACAGCGGGCGCACTCCGGAGAAGCTCCAGAGGATGTCTTCGCGGCGTAGCGGGTGCTTGAAGTGCTGGTTGACCACGTTCAGCAGGTAGTCGGTTTCCTCGTCGCTGATGCGCACCCTGGCCGGGTCGCCGAGGTATTCGCGGTCGGTGGTGCCGATCAGGCTGAAGCGCTCCAGGTAGGGGATCACGAAGACGATGCGGCGATCCTCGTTCTGCAGGATGTAGGCCTGCTCGCCTTCGTACAGGCGCGGCACCACCAGGTGGCTGCCCTGGATCAGGCGGATGCCGTAAGGCGGCGCCTGGCGCAGGTCGTCGCGGCAGAACTGCGCCACCCAGGGCCCGGCGGCGTTGACCAGGGCGCGGGCGCGGATCGAGTAGAGGCTGCCGTCGGCGCGCTCCAGGTGCAGGTGCCACAAGCCCTTGCTGCGCCGTGCGCTGACACAGTGGGTGCGCGGGTGCACGTGGGCGCCGTGTTCGCGCGCGGCCAGGGCGTTGAGCACCACCAGGCGGGCGTCGTCCACCGCGCAGTCGGAATACTCGAAACCGCGGCGGATGCCCTCGCGCAGCGGGCTGTCGGCGCCGAAGCGCAGGCCGCGCGAGGCCGGCAGCTTCTCGCGCTTGCCGAGGTGGTCGTAGAGGAACAGCCCGGCACGGATCATCCACGCCGGGCGCAGGTGCGGCCGGTGCGGCAGCACGAAGCGCAGCGGGTGGACGATGTGCGGGGCCTTGGCCAGCAGCACCTCGCGCTCGGCGAGGGCTTCGCGCACCAGGCGGAATTCACGGTGTTCCAGGTAGCGCAGGCCGCCGTGCACCAGCTTGCTGCTGGCCGAGGAGGTGTGGCTGGCGAGGTCGTGCTGTTCGCAAAGGAACACCAGCAGGCCGCGCCCGGCGGCGTCCGCCGCGATCCCTGCGCCATTGATGCCACCGCCGACGACCGCCAGGTCGTAGACCTCAGCCAGGGGAGCGGAGCGCTTGTGGGCATGGCTCATGGGGCCTCCTCGTGACTGGAAGTGAACATCAATATGTTCGAATTCGAAAATATAATAGGCGAGTGAATGCAATATGAACAGCCGAAAGGCCGTCATTCAGACGGCTGACGGAGGTTTTTCGTTTTCGAAAGGGGATGCTTCAGACGAGTTCCAGCTGCACCTTGTGCTGCGCCAGCAGGCGCGCCACGCCGGGCGGCGGCGCGGCGTCGCTGAACAGGCGGTCGACCAGGCCGATGGGGCCCAGGCGTACCAGGGCGTTGCGCCCGAACTTGCTGGAGTCGGCGGCGAGGAACACCTGCCGGGCGTTGTCGATGATGGCGCGGGAGACGCGCACTTCCTGGTAGTCGAAGTCGAGCAGGCTGCCGTCGTCGTCGATGCCGCTGATGCCGACCAGGGCGAAGTCGGCGCGGAACTGCTGGATGAAGTCCACCGCCGCCTGGCCGACCACGCCGCCGTCGCTGCGCACGGTGCCGCCGGCCACCAGCACCTCGAAATCGGCCTTGGCGCTGAGGATGGCGGCGACGTGCAGGTTGTTGGTGATGATCTTCAGGTTGCGGTGGCCGAGCAGGGCGCGGGCGATGGCCTCGGTGGTGGTGCCGATGTTGATGAACAGCGAGGCGTTGTCGGGAATCTGCGCGGCCACCGCGTCGGCGATGCGCTGCTTCTCGTCGCGCATCTGGTCGGCGCGGGTGTTGTAGGCGGTGTTCTCGACGCTCGAATCCCAGGCTGCGCCGCCGTGGTAGCGGCGCAGCAGGTTGCGTTCGGCGAGCTGGTTGATGTCGCGGCGGATGGTCTGCGGGGTGACGGCGAACTGCTGGGCCAGTTCCTCGATGCTCAGGTAGCTGCGTTCGCGGACCAGGTCGAGGATGCTTTGCTGTCGGGGTGGCAGGTTCATCGGCGCTCTCGTGCGACGGGCGAAGGTGCAAGGATGCCGCAGGCGCGCTTCGCTGTCATTGCCCGGACGGGGTCCGCTCCGACGGCTTCAGGTCCGTAGGGCGTATAACCGTTCGCGGTTATACGCCGATGCACCTTCCTTGCCGCCCATGGCGTGGTCGAGCGTGGCGCGGTTTTGACAGGGATCGGATGCGGCCGAAGCCAAGCGGCGGATAACGCTTCGCGTTATTCGCCCTACGACCGGGCTTGCTCAGTCTTCCGCCGCCCAGCCGCGCGTGCGTTCCACGGCCTTCTTCCAGCCGGCGTAGAGGCGCTCGCGCTCGGCCGCGTCGCAGGCCGGCTGGAACACCCGTTCGATCACCGCCTTGCCCTGGACTTCCTCCAGGCCCTTCCAGAAACCGCTGGCCAGGCCGGCCAGCAGGGCCGCGCCGAGGGCGGTGGTTTCGCGCATCTGCGGGCGCTCCACCGGGGTGCCGAGGATGTCCGCCTGGAACTGCATGAGGAAGTTGTTGGCCACCGCGCCGCCGTCCACGCGCAGGGCGCGCAAGGGTTCGCCGGCGTCCTGCTGCATGGCGTCGAGCACGTCGCGGGTCTGGTAGGCGATGGATTCCAGGGTGGCGCGGATCAGGTGGTCGGCCTTCACCCCGCGGGTCAGGCCGAACAGCGCGCCGCGCGCGTAGGGGTCCCAGTAGGGCGCGCCGAGGCCGGTGAAGGCCGGCACCAGGTACACGCCGTTGCTGTCCTTGACCTTGTTGGCGAAGTATTCCGAGTCCTTGGCGTCGTTGATCACCTTGAGCTCGTCGCGCAGCCACTGCACCGTCGAGCCGCCGTTGAACACCGCGCCTTCCAGCGCGTACTGCGGCTCGCCGCGCGGGCCGCAGGCGATGGTGGTGAGCAGGCCGTGGGTGGACTTCACCGCCTTGGCGCCGGTGTGCATCAACAGGAAGCAGCCGGTGCCGTAGGTGTTCTTCGCCTGCCCGGCGGCCACGCAGAGCTGGCCGAACAGCGCCGCCTGCTGGTCGCCGGCGATCCCGGCGATGGGGGTGCGGTGCACGCCCAGGCCGCCGACCCGCGCCTGGCCGAACACCCCGGAGGAAGCGCGCACCTGCGGCAGCATGGCGCGGGGGATGTCCAGGGCGGCGAGCAGCGTGTCGTCCCAGTCGCGCTTGTGGATGTCGAACAGCAGGGTGCGCGAGGCGTTGGTGAAGTCGGTGGCGTGCACCTCGCCCTCGGTGAGTTTCCACACCAGCCAGCTGTCCACGGTGCCGAACAGCAGCTCGCCGCGCCGGGCGCGCTCGCGGGCGCCGTCGACGTGGTCGAGGATCCATTTCAGCTTGGTGCCGGAGAAGTACGGGTCCAGCACCAGGCCGGTGGTGTCGCGGATGTAAGGCTCCAGGCCTTCGGCGCGCAGCTGCTCGCAGATGCCCGCGCTACGCCGGCACTGCCAGACGATGGCGTTGTGGATCGGCCGGCCCGTGGCCTTGTCCCACACCACCGTGGTTTCGCGCTGGTTGGTGATGCCGATCGCCGCCACCTCGCCGAAGCCGATGCTGGCCTGGGCCAGCGCCTCGACCAGGGTCGAGCTCTGGGTGGCCCAGATTTCCATGGGGTCGTGCTCGACCCAGCCGGCCTGCGGGTAGATCTGCGCGAATTCGCGCTGCGCCACGCTGACCACGTTGGCGTCGTGGTCGAAGATGATGGCGCGGGAACTGGTGGTGCCCTGGTCGAGGGCGACCAGGTATTTCTTGTCGTTCGGGCGGTCGGTCATGGCGGGGCCTTGTGCTGGCGGCAGACTGCGACCTTAGGCCATTCCGCGCGCCGGGTGAAGGGCCGGGCGCGCACGCGTCGGTGGCGGATTCGGCCGCCGCCGCTTGCTATGCTTGGGCCTTTCACCGACCCACGACGGACCGCCATGACCCCCGCCATAGACCTGCTGAAGAAAGCCCGCGCCGAGCACCGCGTGCTGAGCTACGAACACGATCCGAAGGCGCCGTCCTATGGCCTGGAGGCCGCCGAGAAGCTCGGCCTGGAGCCGGCGCGGGTGTTCAAGACGCTGCTCGCCGCCACCGAGAAGGGCGAGCTGCTGGTGGCCGTGGTGCCGGTGGCCGGCAGCCTCGACCTCAAGGCCCTGGCCCACGCCGCCGGGGCGAAGAAGGCCGACATGGCCGACCCCAACGCGGCGCAGCGCGCCACCGGCTACCTGGTCGGCGGCATCAGCCCGCTGGGGCAGAAGAAGCGCCTGCGCACCTTCATCGACGAATCGGCCCGGCAGTACCCGAGCATCCACGTCAGCGCCGGGCGCCGCGGGCTGGAGGTGGAACTGAGCGCCGAAACCCTGGCCGAGCTGACCTCGGCCAGTTTCGCCGCCATCGGCCGCGACTGACCGCGCGACTGTGCCGGCGCGAAACTCGCGCACTGTATGGCAGCGCCGTCCGCCGGGGGCGGCATGCTGCAGCGTCACCCACAGGAGAACCCCATGCAGCTCGAATTCCACCAGGTCGATGCCTTCGCCGACCGTCCCTTCGCCGGCAACCCGGCCATGGTCTACCGCCTGGACGCCTGGCTGGCCGACGAGCTGATGCAGACCATCGCCGCCGAACACAACCTCTCGGAAACCGCCTTCCTGGTCCGCGAAACGGATGGCTGGCGCATCCGCTGGTTCACCCCCACGGCCGAGGTGCCGCTGTGCGGCCACGCCACCCTGGCCAGCGCCCATGTGCTGTTCGAGGTGTTCGGCGAGCCGGGCGAGGTGCTCGAACTGAACTCGTTGTCCGGCCCGCTGCGGGTGTTCCGCGAGAACCAGCGGCTGGCCCTGGACTTCCCGGCCCAGCCGCCGCGCGAGGTCGGCGCCACCGTGGAACTGGAACAGGCCCTGGGCCTGCCGGTGGTGGACGCGCTGAACACCACCGCGCACCTGCTGGTGCTGCTGGAGTCGGAGGAGGCGGTGCGCACCTGCCAGCCGGACTTCGCCGCCCTGGCGAAACTGCCGTACCTGGGGGTGATCGTCACCGCGCGCGGCGATCACGACTACGACTTCGTCTCGCGCTTCTTCGCCCCGGCGATCGGCATCAACGAGGACCCGGTGACCGGCGCCGCCCACTGCAGCCTGATCCCCTACTGGTCGCAGCGCCTGGCCAAGCTGCAACTGCGTGCCTTCCAGTGCTCGGCCCGTGGCGGCGAGCTGTGGTGCCGCCTGGAAGGTGAGCGGGTGAAGATCGCCGGGCAGGCGCGCCTTGTCGCCAGCGGGCGGCTGGTGATCTGACTTCCGCTGTTCCAGTTGTCTCTGGGCATCCGCTCGCGGACGGAACAGGGCGGGGGCAACCCCGCAAGGCGCTGGGCTCCCGCGTTCGCGGGAGTGACGGGGTATGGGGTTGGCCCTATTCCCG
>NZ_JARJLT010000181.1 GCF_029335315.1 Pseudomonas citronellolis | reverse complement strand
CAGGTCAGGTTCGGCGTAGGGCGGATAACGTTCCACGTTATCCGCCGTTTGGCCGGGTGCCGGGTCTAGGGCATCCGATCCGCCACGAAGTCCGCCTCCGAGCGCGCCTCCAGTTCGCCCTTGCGGCAGGCGCGCTGGAAGCGTTCGAAATCGCGTTCGTTCTGTAGCGCATAGGCCTTGGCGTAGAGCAGCAGGGCGTCGTTGAGCGCGTCGCTCTTGCCGATGTAGCCGGCGATCCGCGCCGCCTGGCCGCTGGCCTTGGCGTGGGCGCAGGCGAGGGCGCGGCCGCAGACCCGCGCGTAGGCGGCGAAGGCCTTCTCGTCGAAGGTTTCCAGCTCCGCCGAGACCTTCATGTCGCGCAGCTGGCGCACGTAGAAATGCCGGCCGTTGGGGCCGGTGGTCCAGCCCAGGAACAGGTCGCTGGCCGACTGCATCAGGCGCTGGCCGTCGACCACCCGCTGGCCCTGGTGGCGGGTGCGCAGCTTGCCGCGAACGTACTCGGCCAGCACCGATGGCCGGGCTTCCTTGAACTGCAGGAACAGCGGCTGCTCCTGGGGATCGGTGAGCAGCGCCACCAGGCAGCGGGTGCCGACACTGCCGACGCCGACCACCTTGAACACCAGGTCCTGTACCTCGAAGCGGTCGAGCAGCTCGCGGCGGTCGGCCTGCAGGGTGGTGCGGTAGTCGCGGATGAAGGTGTCGTGCAGTTCCTGCCAGTGCTCCAGGCTCATCCAGTCGTCGTCCTTGTCCAGCAACGAAGTGGCGGCGTGCAGGTGGAAGATTTCCGGCAGGTCGTCGCGGATCTGCAGGTGGCCCTCGGCGTTGCGCTCGGCGATCTTCGGCAGCAACTCGGCATGGGTGCGCCGGTTGGCCTTCTCGATGGCGCGCTGCACGTGTTCGCGCAGGTCCTTCTCGCGCTCCTGCTCCAGCGCGGCTTCATAATCGATGCGCCCGTACCACAGCTCCATGGCGCCCATTTCCGCGCATTCGGCGATGTTCTCCTGGTAGGAGGCGACCAGTTCGCGGCACACCAGTTCTTCCACCGCCTCGCCGTGGCGCAGGTCGCGGGCCGCCACCAGGAAGCTCGCCACCAGGCGTTTGAGGTCCCACTCCCAGGGGCCGGGATGGACCTCGTCGAAATCGTTGACGTTGAACAGCAGGTTGCGTTCGGGCGAGGCGAAGCCGCCGAAATTCATCAGGTGGCAGTCGCCGCAGATCGGCAGGTCCATGCCCATGTCCGGGGTGCCGGAGAGGTCGTGGGCCTGGAGCAGGGCGTTGCCGCGGAAGAAGGTGAAGGGCGACACCAGCATGCGCCCGTAGCGCAGCGCCACCAGTGACTCCACGCGGTTGGCGCTGGAGGCCTGGATCAGCTGCAGCGGGTCGCGATCGATGCGCCCCGGTTCGGCGTGGCTGCTGCGCGGGCACTTGTCACGGGCGTCCTTGCCCTGCTTGCGGAGTTCCTTGATGTCCATCGTTCACCTCGAATCCGGGGGGCCATGGATTCGAGCTTAGAGGCTGGCCGGCGGCCCGCAAGTCGGCTCAGGGCGCCAGGTTGAACTCCAGCACGCGGTTGCGCCCGCCCTCCGCCAGCAGGTAGCGATCGCCGCCCAGCGGGAGGATCGCCTGGGGTGCTTTCAGGTAGGCCAGCACGGTGCGCGGGGCGCCTTCGCCGGTGGCCAGCAGCAGGCGCGCGCGGTGGGTGGCGTCCTCGCTTATCCACAGGCCGTGGCTGTCGCAGAGGAGGAAACTGGGCTGGTTCAGCCCGGCCAGGTAGACCGGGTCGCTGGCGTCCTGGGTCAGCTGGCGGACCACGCCCTTGTCCTTCTCGGTGTAGAACATGCGGCCGTCGGCGCAGCGGGTCAGCGACTCCGCTTCGCTGAGGTTGGCGCGCAGCACCTCCACGCGGCGGCTGGCCCATTCGTAGCGCAGCAGGCGGCCGTCGCCCTTGCGGTCTTCGACGGTGTAGAGGTACTGGCCGTCGTCCCACATGCCCTGCACGTTGATGCCGTCGAACAGCGCGGTGACGCTGCCGTCGGCGCCCAGCAGGCTGACCGGCGCGGCGCCGCCTTCCTGGCTGAAGGCGATGCCGTGGGTGGTGGCGAGCATGCCGTCGGGCTTGGATAGGCCCTCGACCACCAGGCTGCGCGTACCGTCCGCGGCGATGCGCAGGATGCTGCCCTGGCCCTCGCGCAGCTCCTGGCTGACCAGCAGGTTGCCGGCGCCGTCGTGGCTCAGCGCGGCGGCCTTGAGCACGTGCTCGTGGGCCACGCGGTATTCCCAGCCGCTGGCGGCCTGCACCGGGTAGAAGGTCTGCCAGGCGAAGAAGCCCAGGGTGGCGACGGCCAGGCCGCCGCCGAGGCCGAGGGTGCGGCGCAGCCAGCGGCGCGTGCGGGGATGTTTGTCGGTGGGCATGGGGCGCAAGGTCTGGTCGAGGGAGCAGGCACCCTACCGGGAAGCGCCGCCCTGGGCCAGCCCGGGCTGGCCTGGGCGCGGCATTTCTGCCATGGTCGCGGCGTCGTTTCGCCGGGAAGTGTCCATGTCCAGTCTCGTCCTCAGTCCATCGCGCGGCGCCGTTTCCGGCTGTCGTGGCCTGTTCCTGCTGCTTGGCCTGCTGGCCCTGGCCGGTTGCGGATCGCAGGCCAGCCGCCAGGCGCCGGAGCCGACCCCGGCCGAAGTGCGCGCCAGCGTGGCGAAGCTGCTGCCGGCCAACGTCGGCGATCGCACGGGCTGGGCCACGGACATCCAGGTGGCGTTCGCCGCCCAGCGCATCCGTCCGAGCCGCGAGAACCTCTGCTCGGTGCTGGCGATCACCGAGCAGGAGTCGAATTTCCAGGCCGACCCGCAGGTGCCCGGCCTGGGCCGCATCGCCCGCGCGGAGATGAACAAGCGCGCCGCCCGCCTGCACATTCCCGAGCTGCTGCTGGACGCGGCGTTGGCGCTGAAATCACCCACCGGGCAGAGCTACAGCCAGCGCCTGGAGAAGGTGCGCAGCGAGCGCGAGCTGAGCGCGATCTTCGACGACTTCATCGGCATGGTGCCGCTCGGCCAGCAGCTGTTCGGTCGCTTCAACCCGGTGCGCACCGGCGGGCCGATGCAGGTCAGCGTGGCCTTCGCCGAACAGCACGCCGAGGGCTACCCGTATGCGCGCAAGGGCACCCTGCGCCAGGAAGTGTTCAGCCGTCGCGGCGGCATGTACTTCGGCATCGCCCACCTGCTCGGCTACCCGGTGGACTACGAACGGCCGCTGTACCGCTTCGCCGATTTCAACGCCGGCTGGTACGCCAGCCGCAACGCCGCCTTCCAGCGCGCCGTGAGCCTGGCCAGCGGCATACCGCTGGCGCTGGACGGCGACCTGATCCGCTACGACTCCAGCGCCGCCGGCGCCACTGAGCTGGCGGTGCGCGCGCTGGGGCCGCGCCTGGGGCTGAACGACAGCGAGATCCGCCGCGCCCTGGAGCAGGGCGAGCGCGCCGAGTTCGCCGAGACCACGCTCTACGCCAAGGTCTACGCCCTGGCGGAGAAGAACGAGGGCAAGCCGCTGGCGCGGGCGATACTGCCGGGCATCACGCTGCACAGCCCGAAGATCACCCGCAACCTCACCACGGCCTGGTTCGCCCAGCGCGTCGACGAGCGCTATCAACGCTGCCTGGCGCGGGCGGGGAAGGGCTGAGCCGGCGGCTCAGTCGGTGCCGTATTTCTTGTCGATCTTGCGCTTCTCCAGCGTGTAGGAGGCGAGATCGATCTGCCCGCTCTTCAGCTGGTCGTCCAGGGCGGTGAGTTCCTTCTCCGACTTCGACTCGAGGTTGGCGCGGGTGGCCTGGTAGTTGATCGACTTGGCCGCGTCGTAGCCGCTGACCGGGTCCCAGAGGATCGACAGCGGCCACAGCAGCAGGTTGAGCACGCCGTAGCCATATTCGCGGCCGTAGAAGGAACCGCCGCCCGGCAGCAGGCCCAGCGCCGCGCCGGCGCCGGGGCTCTTCTCCTCGACCAGTTGGCCCTTGGCCTCGTAGCGGGCGTACTCGGCTTTCTGCGGGGCGCTCAGGCCGCTGGCACAGCCACTGCACAGGGCGACCAGCGCGGCCCCGGCGATAATGCGTTTGACGAACATCCTGTCACTCCATGTCATGTCACAAAACTGCCACATCGGTGGCGGCGGCGCAGACTATCACTGGTGATGGCAAGTGGCCATTTCTTTGTTTTCCAAGAGACTCGCGGTGCCTAGAGTATTTGCTCTAGACTCGCCGCAGACGTCATCCCGATGTCCACCAGAACAACAACAAGGAGCTTCACCATGTCCCTCAGCCCTAGCGCGGTGGCCTTGCTCGGCCTGGTCGCCTGGACCCTTCTGCTGGTCTTCATCCTGGTCAACCATCGCGGCCTGCTGGTGCTCTCCGGCAGCCGCGCGGTCAACGCCTTCGCCGCCGACGGCAGCAGCACGCCGGGCTTCGGCCAGCGCCTGGCGCGGGCCCATGCCAACTGCGTGGAGAACCTGCCGCTGTTCTTCGCCGTGCTGCTCTACGCCATGCTCACCGGCCAGGTGCAGGTCACCGACCCGCTGGCGCCCACGCTGCTGGCGGCGCGCATCTTCCAGAGCCTGATGCACCTGATCGGCACCTCGCCGCTGCTGGTCTGGCTGCGCTTCGCCGGCTACCTGGTGCAACTGGTGATCCTCGCCTGGTGGCTGCTGCGCCTGGCCGGCTGGGCCTGACGCGTCGCCTTGCCGGGCTCGCCTTCATCCGCGAATAATCGGCCGCATCCCCCTCACTGGGTCCCCGCGTGCGCGGGGATGACGGCCGACCCCATGCCTTATCCACAACCGTTGCTCGACGCCCTGCGCAACACCCGCCACCTGCTGGTGTTCACCGGCGCCGGGGTCTCCGCCGAGAGCGGCATCCCGACCTTCCGTGACGCCCTGAGCGGCCTCTGGGAACGCTTCGACCCCGCCCAGCTGGCCACCCCCGAGGCCTTCGCCGAAGACCCGGCGCTGGTCTGGGGCTGGTACGAATGGCGGCGCATGAAGGTGCTGGCGGCGCAACCGAACCCGGCCCACCGCGCCATCGCCGAACTGGCTTCGCGGGTGCCGCGCCTGACCCTGGTGACGCAGAACGTCGACGACCTCCACGAGCGTGCCGGCAGCCCTTCGGCATTGCACCTGCACGGCAGCCTGCACCAGCCGCGCTGCGTCGCCTGCGGCCGGGCTCACGCGGGCTTGCCCGGCGCGTTGCGGGAGCCGGAGGAGGGCCGCCGCCTGGAACCGCCACGCTGCGCCCACTGCGGCGAACGCGTCCGCCCCGGCGTGGTGTGGTTCGGCGAGATGCTCCCCGAGGCGCCGCTGCGTGACGCCTTCGCCGCCGCCCGCGACTGCGACTGCCTGCTCTCCATCGGCACCTCCGGCGTGGTCCAGCCCGCCGCGCAGATCCCGCAGCTGGCTGCCGCAAGCGGCGCCGTGGTCGCCCACATCAATCCGCAGCCAGTGAGCGTGCGCGGCCCGCGCCAGTTCAGCCTGGAAGGGCCGGCCGGGGTGCTGCTGCCGGACCTGCTGCGCGCGGCCTTCGCCTGAAGTCGCCCGGCTGCGAGCCGGGCACGCCTATCCTTTGCCGTTCGTCGTTTCCCTCGCCGGTGTGAGAGGCCTTCTGCCGCGTGGGTTTTCGCGGCCATCGCACGTTTCCGCTCCAGTCTTTACTGAAAATAAATTCAATAAAGGCTCTGTGCTCTATTGAATGGTTTTTCAGTATCACCTAGCATCGCCCCGCCTGAACAAGAACAACACGAGGGGATGCGCATGCCGCAGCTCAAAGACGTCGCCTACTGGCGTGGGCGGAGCAGGGAGTTATCCATCGAGGGGCGCGCCTTCATCGCCGGCGCCCATGTGCCGGCCAGCGACGGCGAGACCTTTTCGGTACGCAGCGCGATCGACGGCCGCGAACTGGCTCAGGCCGCCTTGTGCCGCGGGGCCGAGGTGGAGGCGGCGGTCAGCGCCGCGCGCGCCGCCTTCGAATCAGCGGTTTGGTCTGACCTGGCGCCGCGCCAGCGCAAGGCCGTGCTGCTGCGCTGGGCCGGGTTGATGCGCGAACATGCCGACGAGCTGGCGCTGCTGGAAACCCTGGACAGCGGCAAGCCCATCGCCGACACCACGGCGGTGGATATCCCCAGCGCCATCTACTGCCTGGAGTGGTTCGCCGAGCTGGCCGACAAGGTCGGCGGCGAGGTGCCGGCCTGCGATCCGCAGTTCCTCGGCACCGTCACCCGCGAGCCGATCGGCGTGGTCGCGGCGATAGTGCCGTGGAACTACCCGCTACTGATGGCCGCCTGGAAATTCGCCCCGGCCCTGGCCGCCGGCAACAGCCTGATCCTCAAACCTTCCGAGAAGAGCCCACTGAGCGCCCTGCGCATCGCCGCGCTGGCCCGCGAGGCGGGGATTCCCGACGGGGTGTTCAACGTGCTGCCCGGCGACGGTGAGACCGGCCGCCTGCTCAGCCTGCACCGCGACATCGACTGCCTGGCCTTCACCGGCTCCGGCGCAGTGGGCCGGCAGATCGCCCGCGCCGCCGCCGACAGCAACCTCAAGCGCGTCTGGCTGGAGCTGGGCGGCAAGTCGGCGAACATCGTCATGGCCGATTGCCCGGACCTGCGCCGCGCCGCCCAGGCCGCGGCGGCCGCGGTGTTCAGCAACATGGGCCAGGTGTGCAGCGCCGGCTCGCGGCTGCTGGTGCAACGCGGCGTCGCCGAAGCCTTCCGTGCCGAGTTGCTGGGGGCCGCCCGCGCCTACCTGCCCGGCGACCCGCTGGACCCGGCCAGCGTCACCGGCAGCCTGATCGACGAGGCCCAGTACCAGCGCGTGCGCGAGTACATCGAGCTGGGCAAGCGCGAGGCGCGTCTGCTGTTCGGCGGCGAGACCTGCGCGACGGTGGACGGCGGGCGCTACCTGCAGCCGACCGTGTTCCTCACCGACGCCACCTCGCGCATCGCCCGCGAGGAAATCTTCGGGCCGGTGCTGAGCCTGATCGAGTTCGACCACCTGGATGAGGCCATCGACCTCGCCAACGCCAGCGAATACGGCCTGGCGGCGGCCTTCTGGTCGGCCGACCTCGGCGCCATCCGCCGCGCCAGCCGCCGCCTGCGCGCCGGCACCGTGTGGGTGAACTGCTACGACGAACTGCTCGACATGAACTTCCCGTTCGGCGGTTTCAAGGAGTCCGGCAATGGCCGCGACAACTCCGTGCACGCCCTGGACAAGTACAGCGAACTCAAGTCGACCATCATCCGCTGCTGAAGGTGCATCCCGTGATTTCTAGCCTTTCCCCCCTCTCGCGGCAGAGCTGGAGCCTGCCGCTGCCCATCGAGTACGGCCCCGGCGCGCGCGCCGCGCTGGTCGAGCTGTGCCGCCGGCATGGCATCGCCCGGCCGCTGATCGTCACCGACCAGGGCTCGCGGCGCCTGCCCTTCGTCGGCGAGCTGCAGGACCTGCTGAACGATGCCGGCCTGGCCTGCGGGCTGTTCGGCGACATCGAACCCAACCCCAGCGACCGCGCGGTGCTGGCCGGCGCCGCGGCGTTCCGCGAGTGGCGCGCCGACGGCATCATCGCCCTGGGCGGCGGCAGCGGCCTGGACGGCGGCAAGGCCGTGGCCCTGGTGGCGCGGCAGACGCGCCTGCCGCTGTGGGCCTTCGACTTCGACAAGCCGCTGCCCGAGGGCTGCGTCGCCAGCGACTTCCCGCCGGTAATCTGCATTCCCACCACCGCCGGCACCGGCGCCGAGACCGAGAGCACGGCGATGCTCACCGACAGCGAGCGGGCCATCAAGGGCTGCGTCTGGCACCCGCTGGCGCGGCCGCAGGCGGTGATCCTCGACCCCGAACTGACCCGCAGCCTGCCGGCCCACCTGACCGCCTGGACCGGCCTGGACGCGGTGATCCACGCCCTGGAAGCCTACTTCGTGCCGAGCTTCAACCCGCTCTGCGACGGCGCCGCGCTGCAGGCGCTGGAGCTGCTCTGGGGGTCCCTGGAGCGGGTGGTGGAACACGGTGACGACCTGGATGCGCGCGGGCGCATGCTGGTCGGCTCGTGCCTGGCCGGGGTGGCCTTCCTCAAGGGCCTGGGCCTGGTCCACGCGCTCAGCCACATGGTCGGCGCCACCTACGACAGCCAGCACGGCCTGACCAACGCCGTGGTGCTGCCTCGCGTGCTGGATTTCAACCGCGAGGCCATCGAGCCGCGCCTGGGCCCGGTGTGCCACGCCATGGGCCTGGCGGACAGCCGCTTCGAGACCTTCCACGGCGCCATCTGCGCGTGCCTGGACCGCCTCGGCATTCCCGTGTCGCTGGCCGCGCTGGGGCTGCGCCGCGACGACATCCCGGCCATCGCGCGCAAGGCCCTGGGCGACCCGGCGCGCCTGAGCAACCCGCGCGAAAGCCGCCTCGAAGACCTGGAGTGGTTGCTCCACCAGACCCTGGAAGAGGCCCGGGGCTAGTCGCCGGAGGCGACGACCTTGCTGTGCTCACAACAATTTCAATAAAGGTACATCCCACATGGCAACGTCCACGACTGCCGCCGCCAAAGGCCGGCTGAACCTGGAAACCCGCTCCATCGACTACGTGCCGCTGGCCGAGCGCCACGGCAAGGCCTGGCACCTGTGGCCGATCTGGTTCTGCGGCGAGGCGCACCTGACCACCCTGGCGGTGGGCATCATCGGCATCGGCATGGGCGCCAACCTGATGTGGTCGGCCATCGCCATCATCCTCGGCTGCGCCTTCGGCACCCTGTTCATGGCCGGGCATTCCACCCAGGGCCCGCAGATGGGGCTGCCGCAGCTGATCCAGTCGCGGCCGCAGTTCGGCTACCTGGGCGCGCTGCTGGTGTACGTGGTGGCGATCGTCACCTACGTCGGCTACAACGCCTTCAACCAGCTGCTGGTGGGGCAGACCCTGCACGAGCTGTTCGACGCCCCGCAGGAGCCCTCGGCGATCCTCTTCTCGCTGCTCGCCATCGGCATGGCCATCGCCGGCTACAACACCTTCCACAAGGTGCAGCGCTGGCTGGCGTTCCTGCTGATCGCGGTGATGGCGGTGTTCACCGTCGGCCTCTGCGTCTATGTGCGGCTGCCGCAGGAGCAACTGACCCTGGATGGCTTCAAGGCCACGCCGTTCCTCGCGCAGTTCTTCGTCGCCGCGGCCTACCAGCTGAGCTGGGCGATCTACGTGTCGGACTACTCGCGCTACCTGCCGCCGAACGTCAGCGTGCGCTCGTCGTTCTGGTGGACCTACCTGGGCGCGATGATCGGCGGCGTGTGGATGATGCTGATCGGCGCGCTGGCGGCGGCGCTCAGCCCCGGCCAGAACCTGGCCAAGGGCCTGGTGCTGCTGGGCGACTCGGTGTTCCACGGCTTTGGCGAGTTCATCCTGATCCTCGCCGTGATCAGCCTGGTGACCAGCGCCGCGCAGAACTTCTACGGCGCCTCCATCACCCTGCTGAGCATCGTCGACACGGTCAAGTCGCAGACCTCGACGCTGCTCAAGCGCGTACTCTCGATGCTCGCCGTGGGCGGCGCCGCGATCTTCATCGCGATGACCGCCTCGGACAACTTCGTGAAGGACTTCGGCGACTTCCTGGCCATCCTGCTGTACCTGTTCACCCCCTGGACGGCGATCAACCTGGTGGACTTCTACGTGGTCCGCCACGGCAAGTTCTCGATCCGCGAGATCTTCAAGCCCGACGGCCTCTACGGGCGCTGGAACTGGCGCGGCATCGGCGCCTACCTGGTCGGCTTCGTGGTCATGCTGCCGTTCTCCGCCACCGGCCTGTACACTGGCTACGTGGCCGAGCAACTGGGCGGCGCCGACGTGAGCATGCCGATCGGCCTGGCGGTGTCGGCACTGGCCTACTGGTGGCTGTGCCGCTCGCAGGACATCCAGCGCGAACTCAGCCAGGTCGGCCGCCTCGACCAGGGCCTGGACGCCG
>NZ_JARJLT010000180.1 GCF_029335315.1 Pseudomonas citronellolis | reverse complement strand
GTGGTGGCCCGCACCGGCCAACGCTTCCTCGATGGACTCACCAGCGACGAAGCCCTGTTCAAGTACCTGATGGACAACGCCATCGCCTACAAGGACAGCCTCAACCTCAGCCTGGGCGTGGCCCTCAGCGCCGAGCAGGTAGCGGCGCTGACCCACGACATCGTCTGGCTGCAGGACCAGGTGGTGAACGGCGAACACGTGCTGGTGCCGGTGCTCTACCTGGCCCAGGCAAACAACCGCCTGGCGCCCAATGGCGCGCTGATCCAGGGCCAGGACGTCAGCCTGATCAGCGGCGGCACCCTGAGCAACCAGGGCACCCTGCGCGCCAGCCACGACCTGTCCGCCACCGCCACAAACATCACCAACAGCGGCCTGCTGGAAGCCAACCGGCGCCTGCAACTGCTGGCCACCGACAGCATCCGCAACGCCCAGGGCGGCGTTATCAAGGGCCGCGACCTCAGCCTCACCGCGTTGACCGGCGACCTGAGCAACGAACGCAGCGTCACCCGCATCGACAGCGCCCAGGGCACGCGCAGCTGGACTGCCAGCTTCGCCGACAGCGCCGCGCGCATCGAAGCGGACAACGACCTGAGCATCAACGCCGGGCGCGATATCAACAACATCGGCGGCACCCTCAAGGCCGGCAATGACCTGAGCCTGAGCGCCGACCGCGATATCAACCTCAACGCCGCGCAAACCACCAACGGCCAGGTCAACGGCAGCCGCCACCGCGACCAGCAGATCGAACAGCTGGGTGGCGAAGTCAGCGCCGGGCGCGATCTGGACGTCACCGCCAAACGCGACCTCAGCGTGGTGGCCAGCGCCCTGGATGCGGGCCGTGACGCAGCGCTCAGCGCCGGGCGCGACGTCACCCTGAGTTCAGCGGCCAACGAGAGCCACAGCTACAGCAAGACCAAGAAAATCACCGCCCAGCAAGACCATGTCGAGCAGCAGGGCACGACGCTGACCGCCGGCGGCGACGTCACCGTCAGTGCCGGCGAAAACCTCACCCTCAAGGCCAGCAAGATTGGCGCGGGCAACGAGGCCTACCTGGTCGCCGGCGACAAGCTGGAACTGCTGGCGGACTACGACAGCGACTACAGCCTCTACGACAAGAAGAGCAAAGGCAGCTTCGGCAGCAAGAAGACCCAGCGCGACGAAGTCACCGATGTGAAGGCCATCGGCAGCCAGATCAGCGCCGGCAGCGACCTCACCCTGCTCAGCGGCGGCGACCAGAAGTACCAGGACGCCACGCTCGAAAGCGGCCACGACATCGCCCTCGTCAGCGGTGGCGCGGTGACCTTCGAGGCGGTCAAGGACCTGCACCAGGAAAGCCACGAGAAAAGCAGCAGCAACCTTGCCTGGCAATCGGCCAAGGGCAAGGGCCAGACCGACGAAACCCTGCGCCAGAGCCAACTGGTGGCCCAGGGCGAACTGGCCATCCGCGCCGTCGACGGCCTGAACATCGACCTGAAGCAGATCGACCGGAAGAACGTCAGCCAGACCATCGACGCCATGGTCCAGGCCGACCCCAACCTGGCGTGGCTGAAGGACGCCGAGGCGCGCGGGGACGTGGATTGGCGGCGGGTGAAGGAGGTGCATGACTCCTTCAAATACAGCAACTCGGGGATGGGGCCGGCGGCGCAGTTGGCGGTGGCGATCGTCGTCAGCGTGATGACCTATGGCGCTGCCAGCGCCGCGATTGGTGCAGGTGCCACCGCCGGCTCGGCCATGAGCGCGGGCGTCGCCGCGACGGCTACCACCGACGCGGTAGCAGCCGGATGGGCCAACGTCGCCCTCGCCAGCGCCAGCAGCTCGCTGGCGTCCACCGGGGCGGTTTCGACCATCAACAACAAGGGCGATCTCGGCGCGGCGCTGAAGGACACCCTGAGCAGCGACAGCCTGCGGCAAGCGATGATCGCCGGAGCGGTAGGCGGCTTGACCACGGGCTACTTCGACGACCTGGCTGGGACCAAGACCAAGTTCGTCGATGGCAAGGTGGTCGTGGACCTGAGCAGCGCCAATGGTGTCGCCTCCTTCGCCGCCAACCAGGCCCTGCAGAACCTCACCAGCGCGGCCCTGAACAAGGCAACCGGCGGCCCGGCGAACTTCGGCGACGCGCTCAAGGACAGCCTCTACAACACCCTCGCGGCAGCTGGCTTCAACGCGGTGGGCGACTTCGGCCAGGCCCACAAACTGGAGACCGGCAGCGGCCAGATGGTGGTCCTGCACGCCCTGATGGGCGGCCTGGCTGCCGAGGCACGGGGTGAAAGCTTCTCTACCGGCGCTGTCGCGGCGGGCCTCAACGAAGCCGCGGTGAAGGACCTCGACGCGCTGGTCAGCAGCTATTCCCCGGAGAACCGCGAAGCCTTGCTGAGCATGAGTTCGCAACTACTGGGTCTGGTGGCCACGGTAGCGCAGGACCCGACTGCAGATGCGGGCAAGCTGGAAACCAGCTCCTGGGTCGCGAAGAACTCGACCCAGTACAACTTCCTTGCCCACGAACTGGATGGACTGGAAAAAGAAGCCAGTGAATGCACGACGACGAAGACCTGTGACCAAGTCCGGGAGAAGTACCGCCAACTGAGCGTGGCCAACGATGACAGCCTGGCGGCAGCGTGCACAGCCAGCAAAGGCGCTTGCCTTCGAGAGTACGGCTACCTGGTCACCGAGCGGCTGAGCATCCAAAGAAAGCTCGAGGAAATGTATGCCAACGACGCGATCCCCCTGGCGTTCAAGGAGGATCTGCATCGCTACAACCTACAGAACGTCGGCGCGATGGGGCAGTTGGTCGAAGCCAGCGCGGCAATGAATCTGCAGGACAAGGGCGCGTCTGCGGCTCAGGCATCATGGGGGGCGAGCCTTCTTGCGGCTTTGGCTGGGGCTAAACTTGGGGACGGGGCGAAAGGGGCAGGCCCCAAAGTACCTCCAAAATTGCTACCGCTGTCGAATCCTCCCCAAGGTCCAGTTATTCCCTCGAGTTGGGTGAGCCGGCCAGGTAAAACGCCAGTAAAACGCCAGGAAGTACGATTTACTATCCACCAGGCACCGACCCAAATGCTCCAGGCAGTACATATATTCGGTTGATGCCTTCAGGTTCAACACCTGTTCCCGGTTTGGAGAACGGCTATTGGATATCCGTGAAAAATGGACAACCTATAAACCCGGCTACGGGTGGAACTGGCACAAGGGGCGATACGCATGTACCACTGCCACCCAATACTGTGCCGCCTAAGCGGTAAGAGGGGCCAATGATTAATGAGTCGGATTTTGCAGAGCTAAGATCAGCGATGCTGACAGGTGTGACTGTAGGTGTGGGTTCTCAGGTTCTGATTTTTGAAAATGGAGTTACCATATTAATCCAATGTCCTTTTAAGTGCGATGGTAGAGTGGGTGAGCGATGGGGGCATGGTGAGGATTTCACTACTGGAGTACTGATTTTTGATTTTTTAAATCATAAGTTAGAGGATGTTTTTTTTGAGGCAGGGGAGGCGTTAAAGCTTGACTTTGGGGAGGTGGGGTCACTGATGATTGTTCCAGAAAAAAATGGCTTTGAGTCTTATGTCTTGACTACAAGGTTCGGTATATCTCCGGTGTCAGTTGTTTAGCTCTGCAGAAGTTTTTTGGTAAAAATGGGGCGGATTTATTTTTTCTACTCTAAAGCTGGCCGGTCGGGCAGGACTAGAGGAGGGAAAAGGGGACAGATTTATTTTTTCTACTATAAAGCTGACCGGTCGAGCAGGATTAGAGTGCATTAAATAAATCTGTCCCCTTTTTCAGAAATCATCCAGAAGGCACTGCAAGGAGATAAAGCTGTAAGCGCTCAAAACTACGTTTCGCTTCCGGCAATTCAGCGATATGTTGATCGCCTAATTGCAGGCGAGGTGGCACCTCCCATTAAAATGGACGGAAATGTAATCGTTGACGGGAATCATCGATATATCGCGGCAAAAATAATGGCCCTTGAGCCGAGCGTGGTTCCCGGGGTGTTGTCTTCGAGCAAGCTCGGTCAGACTAAACCCGTAGTCGACGTCAAGATTGATCCAGTGGATTGGGGGAATAGATGATTACCTTAAAGCTCGAGACGGGTGAGTCCGTAGAACTTCCCTTTGAAAGTTTTGTTGGGGCGGATTTCAAAGGGAAATCATTGCATCGGGCCCTATTTGAACGGGTTGATGCGACTGAGGCTGACTTTTCTGGAGCTAACTTGAGAAATGCTTCTTTTGGGCATGCGATCCTGAATGGAGTGAAAATGACTAGAGCGGCACTTATGAATGCGACATTTGACAATTCAGAGATGGAGGGTGCGGATTTATCCGGCTCGCTCGCTGCAGGTGCAAGCTTTATAAAGGCAAATCTTTCAATGTCGAACTTGCAGGGGGTTGACGTCGGTGGGGCCTGTTTTAATGGGGCTGACTTGCGCGGTGCAAATTTTGATGTTGAAAGAGTGACTGATGTAGGATTCTCCAATGCGCTTTACGATGAGAGAACTATTTGGCCTTCTGGTTTTGACCCAAAGTCTCATGGTGCTATCGAATTTTAACCTGAGGGTCAAAAGGGGACAGATTTATTTTTCCTGCTCTAAAGCTGGCCGGCCGGGTAGGATTAGAGTGAATCAAATAAATCTGTCCCTTTTTTCCTGCTTTTTTCCTGCGCGCTTGAACGTGACCAGTCCAATCGGACGAACTGGAGCCTCTTGCACGCCAAAAAGCGCAAAGCCCACCCCAAAACCGCAGCCCCAAGGCAGGCTCGACACCGCGCCGTCAGGCGAAGACGAAGTACTTCCGCACCGTCTCCACCACCTCCCAGGTGCCTTTCAGGCCCGGTTCGATGACGAAGACGTCGCCGGCCTTCAGGTGCACCGGTTGTTCGCCCTCGGGGGTGATGATGCAGTAGCCGTCGAGGAAGTGGCAGTACTCCCATTTTTCGTAGTTCACCTCGAACTTGCCCGGAGTGCAGATCCAGGTGCCCATGATCTTGCTGGCGTCGGCCGAGGTGTAGGCGTTGAGGTTGACGGTGTGCGGGTCGCCGCCGATGCGCTTCCACTTGGTGGCGTCGAGGACGGGGGTGGGGCAGGTTTCGCGCAGTACGGTGATGAAGTCGGACATGTCGGCTCCGGATCGCTGGGAAAGGGCTGTCACCATAGGGCGCCCCGGCGCGGCGCGGTTGCCTGGCGCCGACACCGGGCTGCCTGAAAGCGCGGCTTGGGCGCTGGCGCGTGCTTTGCTTGCAGGGTGGACCCGAGAGCCTCGATCGCAGGAGCGCGCCATGGCGCAGAATATCTACGACAACCCCGATTTCTTTGCCGGCTACAGCCAGTTGCCGCGCCAGGTGCGCGGCCTGGACGGCGCGCCGGAGTGGCCAGCGTTGCGCGCCATGCTGCCGCCGCTGCAGGGCTTGCGGGTGCTCGACCTGGGCTGCGGGTTCGGCTGGGCGGCGCGCTGGATGCGCGAGCAGGGCACGGCCTCGGTGCTGGGCCTGGACCTGTCGGAGAAGATGATCGCCCGCGCACGGCTGGATACCGCCGACGCCGCCATCGAGTACCGGCGCGCCGACCTGGAAAGCCTGGCGCTACCCGGGGCGGCCTTCGACCTGGCCTTCAGTTCGCTGACCTTCCATTACCTGCGCGATTTCCCCCGCCTGCTGCGCACCCTGCAACAGGCGCTGGTGCCGGGCGGGCAACTGGTGTTCAGCATCGAGCACCCGCTCTACATGGCCGCCGCGCATCCGGGCTGGTTGCGGGACGAGGACGGGCGCCAGACCTGGCCGGTGAATGGCTACGCGATCGAGGGCGAGCGGCGCACCGACTGGTTCGCCAAGGGCGTGCTGAAGTATCACCGCACCCTGGCCGGCACCCTGAATGCGCTGATGGGCGCGGGGTTCGCCCTGTACGCCATCGATGAGTTCGCGCCGAGCGCCGAGCAGGTGGCGCAGTGGCCGGCGCTGGCGGAGGAGCTGGAGCGGCCGATGCTGTTGCTGGTCGGGGCGCGGCGTATGGGGTGAGGCGCTGGGCCCCCGCGTTCGCGGGGGTGACGGTTCTGATCAGCGCCGCTGCGGCCGGCGCAGCCCCAGGTGCTCGCGCAGCGTGCTGCCCTGGTATTCGCGGCGGAACAGCCCGCGTTTCTGCAACTCCGGCACCACCAGTTCGACGAAGCTGTCCAGGCCGTCCGGCAGCAGCGGCGGCATGATGTTGAAGCCGTCGGCGGCGCCGGCGCTGAACCATTCCTCCAGGTGGTCGGCGATGCGCCTGGCGTCGCCCACCACCGTGCAGTGGCCACGGGCCCCGGCGGCGCGCAGGTAGAGTTGGCGCAGGGTCAGGTTCTCGCGGCGGGCCAGTTCGATGAACAGCGCCTGGCGGCTTTTCATGGCGTTGCTCGGCGGCAGTTCCGGCAGCGGGCCGTCCAGCGGGAAGGCCGAGAGGTCGAGGCCGCCGGCCATGCCGGAGAGCAGGGCGAGGCCGAGTTGCGGTTCGATCAGTTCCTGCAGTTCGCCGTGCAGGTCCTCGGCTTCGCCCTGGGTGCGGCCGAGCACCGGGGAGATGCCGGGCATGATCTTCAGCGCGTCCGTCGCGCGGCCGTAGCGGCCCAGGCGGCCCTTGAGGTCGGCGTAGAAGGCGGCCGCGTCGGCCAGGGTCTGCTGGGCGGTGAACACCACTTCGGCGGTGCGCGCCGCCAGCTCCTTGCCAGGCTCCGAGGAGCCGGCCTGCACCAGCACCGGGTGACCCTGCGGCGAGCGCGGCTGGTTCAGCGGGCCGCGCACGCGGTAGTGCTCGCCCTGGTGGTCGAGCACGCGCAGTTTCTCCACGTCGAAGTAGCGGCCGCTGGCCTTGTCACGGATGAAGGCGTCGTCGGCGAAGCTGTCCCACAGCCCGCGCGCGACGTCGATGTATTCCTCGGCCTGGGCGTAGCGCTCGGCGTGCTCGAAGTGGCGCTCGCGGCTGAAGTTGTGCGCTTCCTGGTCGCTGGCCGAGGTCACCAGGTTCCAGCCGGCGCGGCCGCCGGAAAGGTGGTCGAGGGCGGCGAAGCGCCGGGCCAGCAGGTAGGGATCGTTGTAGGCCGTGGACACCGTGGAAATCAGACCGATGCGCTCGGTGCCGGCGGCCAGCGCGGCGAGCAGCATCAGCGGGTCGAGCACCTCGGCGTTGGCGGTGTGGCTGGCCAGCTCGGGGGTACCGAGCAGGGCCAGGTTGTCGGCGAAGAAGATGGCGTCGAACAGGCCGCGTTCGGCGGTCTGCGCCAGGCGCCGGAAGTGCGCCAGGTCAAGGGCGCCGGCCGGGGCGCGCGGGTGGCGCCAGGCGGCCAGGTGGTGGCCGCTGCCCATGAGGAAGGCGCCGAGGCGCATCTGTTGCTGGCTCATATTCACCTCAGAAGTCGTAGCGCAGGGTCACGCCGGCCATCCGGCGCTGCCCGGGGTAGCCCACGTAGAGACCGTTGGAGGAAGCGATCACCGCCTGGTAGTACTCCTTGTCGAAGGCGTTCTTCACCCACAGCGAGCCGTCCAGCAGGCCGTCGCCGACTTCGTGGCGCAGGCCCACGGAGAAGTTGGAGATGCCGTAGCCGGGGATCTTCGACAGGTCGGAGTTGTCCAGCGTGCCCTCGGCTTCGGAGCGGTAGGCGTAGCTGGCGGTGACGTAGGGTTCGAAGCGGTTTTCCAGCTGCCACTTGTATTCGCCGTTGAGGTTGGCGATCCACTTCGAGGCGCCCATCACCCGCTGTCCGCTGAGGTCGCAGGTGGTCGGCGCGCCGGCCTGGCCGCTGACTTCGGCGGGGCAGGGGGCGTCCTTGAACGACAGGTAGGTGACGTCGTTGTAGGAGCCGTTGAAGTTCAGGGTCAGGCCGCGGATCGGCAGCGCCGTGGCTTCGAACTCGACGCCGCGCGAGCGCAGGTCGCCGGCGTTGGCCAGTACCTGGTAGCCAGTCACCGAGCCGGCCGGCTGGTAGTAGGTGGTGGCCTGGTAGCCGGTGACGCCGGTCCAGAACAGGTTGGCGTTGAGCAGCAGGCGGCGGTCCAGCAGGGTCGACTTGAAGCCCAGCTCGGCGTCGTTGGCGCGTTCCGGGCCGACCAGCAGCGAGTCCGCGCCGGCGCTTGGCGCGCTGCCCACGGTGAGGTTCACCCCGCCGGATTTCTCGCCATGGGACAGCGAGGCGTAGCCCAGCAGGTTGTCGTCGAAGTGGTAGCTCAGGCTCAGCAGCGCCGAGGGCGAGGCGTTGTGCAGGCTGAGGTCGCCGGAATCGTAGGCGCCGGCCTGGCTGGCGCGCACCGCCGCCGGCAGGCCGCTGACCGCCGCGCCGCCGACCGGGGCGTAGCGCTGCACCCGTGCCTGCTTTTCCTCGTAGGTGCCGCGCACGCCGGCGGTGAAGTCGAGCTTGTCGGTGAGGTGCCAGGTGCCCTGGGAGAACAGCGCGTAACTCTGGGTGTCGATGGTGCCCTTGCTGGTGCTGCTGATGTTGTTCAGCGCGTTGAGGTTGGCCCCGACCAGGTTGAGGTCGGCCAGCGGGCCGAGGTCGACGAAGTAGCGGTTGTTCAGGTCCTGCTTGAAGGCGTAGGCGCCGACCACGTAGTCGAAGGCGCCGCCGGTGGGCGAGGCCAGGCGGATTTCCTGGGAGAACTGGCGGTCGTGGATCTCGTAGCCGAGGTCGCGGATCACCGGCACGTCGAGCTCGTCGGAGTCGTTGGCCGGGTTGAAGTGCCAGTAGCGGTAGGCGCTGATCGAGGTCAGGGTGAAGCCGCTGTCGAGCTTCCAGTTGGCTTCGAGCGAGGTGGCGTTCTGGTGCACGCTGACGTTCTGCCGGCCGTCGATGTTCGACTTGCCCAGCACCGGGTGCGCGCCGACCAGGCTGGCGCGCTTCCAGAACAGGTCGGAGGCGCCGTAGATCACACCGCTGCCCTGGCTGGAGTTCTCGCTGTTGTACTCGTTGATCCAGCGCAGGCTGAAGTCGTCGTTGGGCTGGAACAGCAGTTGCCCGCGCAGGCCCTCGCGTTCGCCGCCGAGCAGGGTGCGGCCGTCGGCCTGGTTCTTCAGGTAGCCGTCGTCGCGGGTGCGGTACACCGACAGGCGCCCGGCCAGGGTGTCGGTCAACGGCCCGGAGAAGCTGCCCTTGCCCTGGAAGTAGCCGTTCTCGCCACCGGAGGCCTCGACGCTGCTTTCCGGGGTGAAGGTCGGCTTGCGGGTGGTGATGTTGAGCACGCCGGCGGTGGTGTTCTTGCCGAACAGGGTGCCTTGCGGGCCGCGCAGCAGGTCGAGTTGCTCGACGTCCAGCATGTCGAACACGGCCATGCCCGGGCGGCCCAGGTAGACGTTGTCCAGGTAGATGCCGGCGGAGCCTTCCAGGCCGTCGCTGGCCGGGTTGTTGCCGATGCCGCGCACCGCCAGGCTCGACTGCCGCGCGTGGATGTAGGCGACGTTGACGCTGGGCAGGGCCTGCTGCAGGTCCTGGATCTTGTAGATGCGCTGCTTCTCCAGGGTGTCGCTGTTCAGCGTGGTGATCGGCGTCGGCACGTCCTGGGCGTTCTCTTCGCGGCGGCGCGCGGTGACGGTGACCGTCTGCAGCGAGTCGGTGGTCGGCTGCGCTTCGGCGGCAGTGGTGCTGGCTTCGTCCGCGCCGAAGGCGGCGCCGCTGGCCAGCAGCAGCGCCAGGCTCAGCGGGTGCAGCGCCAGGCCCGCGCGGCCGGCGGGGAAATGGGGTCGATTGCTCATGGCGGGTCCTTGCGGGTGGCCGTGGCACGCACGGCGAATGTTGGCTGGCGGGGGCTGGTGCCCCTCTGGAAGGCGATGCTAGGCGGGCGGCGGAGGCGGGGATGGGCTTTGGCGGACATTCCATGGTCCGCCGCGGACAACGCGGGAGTCAGACCGCCAGGGCCAGTCCCTGTCCCTGGCGCTGCGGCGCGCGCGGGGCGGCGCCGAGTTCGCGCTGGCGCCATTGGCCGGGGCTCTGCCCGGTCCAGCGGCGGAAGGCGCGGTTGAAGCTGCTCGGCTCGTTGAAGCCGAGGCGGTAGCACACCTCGTTGATCGAGCAATGCGACTGCCGCAGGTAGTCGAAGGCCAGCTGGCGACGGGTCTCCTCCAGCAGTTCCTTGAAGGTGGTGGCGTAGCGCAACAGGTGGCGGTGCAGGTTGCGCACGCTCATGCCCAACTCCTCGGCCACCAGCGCCTGTTGCACTTCGCCGCGCGGCAGCTGACGGACGATCGAGCGGCGCACCTGTTCCGGCAGGTCGTGGCGTTCCAGGCGTTCCAGATAGCTGGCCAGGCTGCCGTCGAGGGTGCGCGCCAGTTCGCTGTTGCCGCTGCGCAACGGCACCTGCAGCAGGCCGAGGTCGTAGTCCACCGCGTTGTGCTCGGCGGCGAAGCGCAGCGGGCAGCCGAACAGCCGCTCCCAGCGCGCCGCGTCGGCCGGGCGCGGGCGCGCCAGGTGCACGCAGCGCACCACGCCCAGGCCCCAGATCGGCGTGGCGTGGCGCAGCCCGGAGGCCAGCAGCGCCTCGGTGGCCATCTGTTCCACCTCGACCCCGGCGATGCGCCGGTACAACAGGCGGCAGGCGTCGGGCAGGCGCTCCAGGCTGACTTGCCCGGAGGTGCTGACCACCGGTGAGAAGCGCACCACGCGCTCCAGCGCCTCGGCCACGGTGGCGCTGCTCTGCAGGGCGAACAGCAGGCCGTGGAAGTCGGTGGGCAGGCTGTGGCTGGCGACTTCCAGGCCGAAGCCGGGGTCGCCGGTGAGGCGCTCCACCGCGCGCCACAGGGCGCTCATGCGCTGCAGTGGGATGCGCAGGTTGGCGTCGTGCAGTTGCTCGGGGTCGATACCGGCGCTGCGCAGCAGCGGGCGCGGGTCGTGGCCGTGGGCGCGCAGGGCGCGGGCGATGACCAGGGCCCAGGTGGCGATGGTGTCGGCGTGCATGAGTGGCTCCTTCCTGCTGCGGCTCGGCGAACCGGCACGGCCGCCTGCTCCGCGCGCCAGAGGGTTCGGCGCGCGGGGAAGGGCAATGATTGGCGGTTTTGCTTAGCTCTTGAAGAAATTGTTTTTACTGTTCTTATTCTTTTAAGCGATATGCGGTGAAATCCAGAGTCTCTGGGTTCCCGCGTTCGCGGGAATGACGAAATCCGAGAAGACACCTTGGCGCTGAACGTAGGGCGAATAACCGTTCGCGGTTATCCGCCGTCGCAGGGGACGACGGCGGATAACGCTTGGGCGTTATGCGCCCTACGCCAGGGAAGGCGGACGCTTCAGGCGGCGGGGGCGCTCTGCCCGGCGCGTACGTCGAAGGCGCCGCCGGTGAGTACGCCGTCCACCGTCACCCGGCCCTTACCCGGCAGCAGCGGGAACACCAGCTCGGCGAAACGGTAGGCCTCTTCCAAGTGTGGGTAGCCCGACAGCACGAAGCTGTCCACGCCCAGCGCGGCGTATTCCAGCAGGCGCGCGGCCACCGTCTCGGCGTCGCCGACCAGCGCGGTGCCGGCGCCGCCGCGCACCAGGCCGACCCCGGCCCAGAGGTTGGGCGCCACTTCCAGGCGGTTGCGGTCGCCGCCGTGGAGTTCGGCCATGCGCCGCTGGCCGACCGAATCCATCTTCGCGTAGTTGGCCTGGGCCGCGGCGATGGTGGCGTCGTCCAGGTGGCTGATGAGCTCCTCGGCGGCGGCCCAGGCCTTGGCGTTGGTCTCGCGCACGATCACGTGCAGGCGCACGCCGAAGCGCACCGTGCGGCCGTGGCGGGCGGCGCGCTCGCGCACGTCGGCGATCTTCTCGGCCACCGCCGCGGGCGGCTCGCCCCAGGTCAGGTAGGCGTCGACGTGTTGCGCGGCCAGTTCGTGGGCGGCTGGCGAGGAGCCGCCGAAGTACAGCGGCGGGTAGGGCTTCTGCACCGGTTCGAAGAAGTTCTGCGCGCCTTCGACCTTCAGGTGCTTGCCGCTGTGGTCCACGGTTTCGCCCTGCAGCAGGCGGCGCCACACGCCGAGGAATTCGTCGGCGGCCTCGTAGCGTTCGTCGTGGCTGTAGAACACGCCGTCGGCGGCCAGCTCGGTGGCGTCGCCGCCGGGCACCACGTTGAGCAGCAGGCGACCGCCGCTGGCCTGGTCCAGGGTCGCCGCCTGGCGCGCCGAGGCGGTGGGGTTGCCGAGGGAGGTGCGCAGCGCCACCAGCAGCTTGATGCGGCGGGTCACCGGCACCAGGCTGGCGGCGGTCACCCAGGGGTCGAGGCAGCTGCTGCCGGTGGGGATCAGCAGGCCGTCGTAGCCGAGCTGGTCGGCGGCCACGGCGATCTGCCGCATGTATTCGTTGGTCGGCGCGCGACCGCTGCCGGAGTGGCCCAGGTAGCGGGTATCGCCGGAAGTCGGCAGGAACCAGAAGATGTCCAGGCTCATGAAGGGTGTCCTCGTTGCCATCGTCGAAAGAAGGGGCGTCGCCCCGTGGGTGCACGCGTGGCGGGAGTCTTGTAGGTGGGAGGGCTCGCCGCCTGCAAGGCAAGCGGCGTGCCAGCGCCGGCAGTCGCGGGGTGCAGCCCGCCTGGGCCCGGTTGGACCGAGCCGGGCTGTTGGCGGGCGGCAGAGGTGTTGAAACGCTGTTCGCGGGGCAACAGCTGGCCGGTCGGCGCTTGGCCTATCAGAACTTCCAGGCGTAACCGAAGCCGAAGATGTCCTGGCTCATTTTCAGGTTGGCTTCGCCGCCGCCGAAGGCCGGGTCGATGGAACCGCTGCCCTTGACCTTCTCTTCGAAGCCGTGGGTGTAGGCCAGGCTCAGCTCGTTATCGGCCGACGGGCTCCAGGTCAGGCCGAGGCTGGCGTGGTCCTGGATCACTCCCGGGGCGAGGATGTTGAGGAAGGTCTGGCTGCTCGGTACCGGCTGTTCGGCGTGGCTGTAGCCGCCGCGCACGGTGAGCGCGGGCGTCAGCGCGTAGCTGGCGGCGAACTTGTACACGGTGATGTCGCGCCAGCCGAAGCCGGGGCCGTTCTGCGCGCCGAGCTGGTTGCCGGCGAACAGCTGCTGGGCGCTGAACGGGTTGCCCACCGAGGTCACGTGGCCGTACTTGATCTCCTGCACGTCGGCGCCCAGGGTCAGGCGCGGGGTCGCCCGGTAGGACAGGCCGACGCCGTAGTTCTCCGGCACGTCGAAGCTGCCGCCATCGGCGAACAGGCCGGCGTAGCGGTCGAACTTGTCGGCCTTGATCTTCGAGGCCCAGGTCAGGCCCAGGGTGAGGTCGTCGCTCAGCTGGCCCTGCCAGCCCAGGCGCACGCCCACGCCGGTGGAGCTGTCGTGGTCGCGGTCGTTGAGGTTGCCCGGGTCGCTGGAGAACATCGGGTTGGCGAAGGCGCCCAGGCCCTTGCTGGCGAAGCGCTGGTAGACGATGTTGAGCGCCACGCCGACCGACTGCCGCTCGGTGAAGCGGTAGGCCACCGAGGGGCTGAAGAACACCTGGCTGAAGTCCACCCCGGCGCTGCCGCTGCTGCCGTAGGCGGCATAGGGGTTGTGCCGATAGTCGGTGTTCATGCCGCCGTTGCCGTACACCGCCAGGCCCACGCCGAGGCGCTCGTCGAGCTGTTTGCTGACGCCGAACTCGGGGATCAGGAACAGGTTGCGGGCGTTGCCGTTGTAATGGCCGTTGGCGCCGGCGCCGTTGCCCTCGATGCTCGCGCTGCGGTCGGGGGCGAAGAGGGTGGCGCCGAGGTCCAGGCGGTCGCCGATCCAGGCCGTGCCGGCCGGGTTGTTGGCGGCGGCGAGGGCGTCCTGCGGCTGGGCGATGCTCACCCCGGCCTGGCCCTGGGCCTTGATCCCGTAACCGTGGAAGAAGTAGCCGTTGGTGGCCTGGGCCGCCGGGCTGGCGAACCCGCCCAGGGCCACCAGGCCGAGAATCAGACGTGACTGGACTTGCATGAATCGACACTCCCCATGGCAAGGGCGGCAACTCGCCGCCCCAAGGGATGTCAATTTAATAGAATGTATAATGTCTAACTATAATATTAAATTCTGTTTATATGCCCTGCGGAAATATGAAGCCTCAGGGCTGCGGGCAGTAGAGCAGGTACAGGGTACTGAGCAGGTGCAGCACCTTGGGGTCCTTCACCGAGTAGAAGATGCGCTTGCCGTCGCGGCGGGTGTCCACCAGGCCCTCGCTGCGCAACACGCCGAGCTGCTGCGAGAGGTTCGGCTGCTGGATGCCCAGCAGCTCCTCCAGCTCGCCCACGGAGCGCTCGCCCTGGCTGAGCTGGCAGAGCAGCATCAGGCGGTCCGGGTGGCTCAGGGAGCGCAAGGTGGTGGCGGCCTCGGCGGCGGCCTGGCGCATCTGCTGGATATCCATGGGGCCCTCGGTGGGTGGAAGAGGCGGGCAGTATAGGGAAAGCGCCG
>NZ_JARJLT010000017.1 GCF_029335315.1 Pseudomonas citronellolis | reverse complement strand
AGGATCGCGGGCTTTTTCGTTTTCGCCTTCCTCATATAGCCGGCGTTCAGCCCGTCGCGGCCAGGTAGACCTCGGCCAGCTGGCGCAGGCGCTCGCGGCCGAAGCTGGCTTCGTGGCCCGCGTGCACCACCGTCACTGGAAGCTCGCGCAGGCGTTGCATGGTGCGACGGTAGGTGGGGATGTCGGCGCCGGGAATGCGATCGAGCAGCTCCGCGTCGTAGATGGCGTCGCCGGAGAACAGCGTGCCGCTGCCGTGCTCCAGCAGGCCGATGCTGCCGGGTGAATGTCCCGGCAGGTGCAGCACTTCGAACTGCCGGTCGCCCAGGTCGAGTACGCCGCCTTCCTCCAGCAGGCCGGTGGGCGGGGCCGCGCGCAGGCGCCAGCCGGCCGGGTCGAAGCCTTCATGGGGCAGGGCGTCGATCACCAGGCGGCTGGCATCCAGGTCGCCCATGTATTCGGCCAGCCAGTGGTCCTCGGCCAGGGCCAGGCGTACGTCCGCCTCCGGCTCGCGGAAGTCGGCGGCCTCGGCGGGGTGGCAGAGGCGGCAGTCGAATTCGTGCAGGCCGCCCATGTGGTCGAGGTGGCAGTGGGTGGCGACCGTCAGCAGTGGCCGCTCGAACAGGTCGCGGGCCGCGTCGCGCAGGCTGGCGACGCCCATGCCGGTGTCCACCAGCAGGTCGCGCTCGCGGCCGCGCACATGCCAGATGTTGCAGCGCAACATCGGGTGCACATGGGGCTCCCAGAGCAGGGTGATGCCGTCACCCAGGTGACGGCGTTCGAACCAGCGATCGGCGATCTTCAGGGGCATGGCGTTCCTCAGTGCTGGGTGCGGAAGCTGGCCCACAGGCGGGTGCGCTCGCGGAGCAGCTTGCCGGGCAGCAGTTCTTCGCCGAACAGGGTGTCACGCACGGCCTGCGGAGGATAGACCGCCGGGTTGCCGGCGATGCCGGTGTCGACCAGGGGCGTGGCGGCCTGGTTGGCGTTGGCGAAGTACATGGCGTTGGTCAGCTCGGCCATGGAGCCGGGCTTCAGCATGTACTCGATGAAGGCGCGCGCGGCTTCCGGGTGCGGGGCGTCGGCCGGCACGGCCAGGGTGTCCACCCACATCAGGGTGCCTTCGCGGGGGATGCGATAGATGATTTCGAAGGGCTTCTTCGCCGCCAGCGCTTGGTTGGCGGCGATGACTGCGTCGCCGTTGTAGGTCAGCGCCAGGCACAGGTTGCCGTTGGCGAGGTCGCTGCTCTGGGTGCCGAAGCCGATGTAGCGCAGGTTCGGGTGCAACTCGGCGAGTAGCTTGCCGGCGGCCCGGAGGTCGTCCGGATTCTGGCTGTAGGGCTGCTTGCCGAGGTAGTGCAGGGCGACGCTGAGCACTTCCTGCGGCGCGTCGACCACCGAGATGCCGCAGTCCTTCAGCTTGCTGGCGTACTCGGGCTTGAACAGCAGGTCATAGCTGTTCAGTGGCGGGTTGGGGATACGCTTTTCCACTTCCTGGCGGTTGATCGCCAGGCCCGTGGTGCCCCAGGTGTAGGCCAGGGCGTAGCGGTTGCCCGGGTCGGCGCCCTGGAGTGCGGCGAGGATCTGTTTGTCGAGGTTCTCGTAGCCGGACATCTGTTGCAGTTCGATGGGCTGCAGGGCCTTGGCCTGGATGGCCCGGCCGAGCATGGCGCTGCCCGGCACCACGATGTCGTAGCCGCTATGGCCGGTGAGCAGCTTGCTTTCGAGAACGTCGGCGCTGTCGAAGGTGTCGTAGTGCACGCGGATGCCGGTATCGCGCTCGAAGGCCTTGAGCGCTTCCGGGCCGACGTAATCGGCCCAGCTATAGAGGTTGAGGACTTTCTCTTCGGCCTGGGCCGACAGGCTCAGCAGGGTCAGCAAGGGCAACAGCACGGCTTTCATGGCAGGGCTCCCGGGGGTAGGTGGGGCGAGCATGGGGCGGTGCACACATTGATGAAATACAAATCCAATCACGCTGACATTTATCAGCATTAATGTTTTTCGATATTTTTACCGTCCGCGCTGGAGGGTCATAAGCGGCCAGATTCGAGCGGTCGGATATGGCCATTTCGTCAGGTCTTGAAACCATTTTCAGAGCTGTCGCACTTGCTGCGGCGATGTGTCGCACTCCGTGCGAGGCGCCTGCAGAGGCATTTCCAGTGGCCTTGATCGAGGTCATTTCGCGCTCCGCGCGAGTGCATTAGGCGGGTACTTTCCAATCGTTCGAAGTGCGGTTGAATGCCGCGCCGGGCTTGGCCTTTGACGAGTTACTCACAGGTTGTCCAGAGGCCTGCGGAGGCGCTCTCCGGCCCCCGCGCGAAGTGCCCGCGAGGCTCGGCGACCGAGCGGTCACGGCGCTCACTCTTTCCCCTGGCGAGATAATGTCTTGTTAAAAATGAGACGGCAGGGCCTTGCCAGTGCTTTCTGAAATGTCTTGTAATATCGCCCGCCCATTCCTGACCCCATAGCGCCTTGGTTCCAGCGTTGCAGAACCTTGGCAGGCATTCGCCGCAGGGCGGTGCCGAACAACAACGAGGGGCTGACTGTGGTGGGTTTCTGCTCCAACAACGAGTAGGGCAATCCGCTCGTGGATACGGTGTCGGCCAGGCGGGGTTCTTCGGAACCGGCAGGACGGGCGCCACACGCTGAATAACACGGAACGAATCAGCACACGGATCGGTTTCGCTACGCGAAAGCCGGGCTGGGTTCCTTTTGCCTTGTTTTCTTGCAGCGCCGATTCGCTACCCCATGGATCCACTACGTCACGCCCCGGAAGGCGCGGCGGGCAGTTCGTCGAGCATGAACCCTGCGTGGGTAAATCTCATGGGCGGTGTAGCTATGTTCATCCATTAAGGCCGCAAGATGAAAATAGACCAGTACTCTGGATACCTGAAGAGATTGTCCGTGCTGCTCCCCCTGCTCTCGCTGGGCGGTTGCAACATGGTCCTGTTCGACCCCAAGGGGCAGATCGGTGCTGACGAGAAGTCGCTGATCATCACCTGCACCCTGCTGATGCTGCTCGTGGTAGTGCCGGTGATCGTCATGACCCTGGCATTCGCCTGGAAGTACCGCGCTTCCAACACCAAAGCCACCTACATGCCCGACTGGGCGCACTCCACTCGTATCGAGCTGGTGGTGTGGCTGGTGCCCTGCGTGATCATCGCCATCCTCGGCTGGATCACCTGGGAGAGCACCCACAAGCTGGACCCCTATCGTCCGCTGGACTCCGACGTCAAGCCGATCACCATCCAGGCCGTCTCGCTGGACTGGAAATGGCTGTTCATCTATCCGGAGCAGGGCATCGCCACCGTCAACGAGATCGCGTTCCCGAAAGACACCCCGGTGAACTTCCAGATCACGTCCGACACCGTGATGAACTCCTTCTTCATCCCGCAGCTGGGTAGCCAGATCTACTCGATGACCGGGATGCTGACCAAGCTGCACCTGATCGCCAACGAAGAAGGCGTGTTCGACGGCATCTCCGCGAACTACAGCGGTGCGGGCTTCTCCGGCATGAAGTTCAAGGCCATCGCCACTTCCGAGCAAGGCTTCCAGGACTGGGTCGCCAAGGTCAAGGCCGCACCGGCCGGCCTGCAGGAAGAAGGTTTCCCCGAGCTGGCCAAGCCGAGCGAAAACGTTCCGGCGACCTACTTCTCCTCGGTCACTCCGGACCTGTTCCAGCACATCCTGACCAAGCACGAGCGTGCTGGCCTGGCGATGGGCAAAGGCAAGGCCGAGCACGCCGAAGGCGAAGCTGAATCGCAATCCAATCCGAGTATCCAGGAGTAACCGCACAGATGTTCGGGAAACTGACACTGTCGGCCGTGCCCTATCACGAGCCGATCATCATGATCACGCTGGCGGTCGTTGCCCTGGTGGGCCTCGGCGTCTTCGGCGCGGTCACCTATTACCGCAAATGGACCTACCTGTGGACCGAATGGCTGACCTCCATCGACCACAAGAAGATCGGCGTGATGTACATCATCGTCGCCCTGATCATGCTGCTGCGCGGCTTCGCCGACGCCATCATGATGCGCGGCCAGCTGGCCCTGGCCGAAGGCTCGAACCACGGCTTCCTGCCGCCTGAGCACTACGACCAGATCTTCACCGCGCACGGCATGATCATGATCATCTTCATGGCCATGCCCTTCATGACCGGCCTGATGAACCTGGCCGTTCCGCTGCAGATCGGCGCCCGCGACGTGGCCTTCCCGTTCCTGAACTCCCTCAGCTTCTGGCTGCTGGTGGTCAGTGCGATGCTGGTCAACGTGTCCCTGGGCCTGGGCGAGTTCGCCCGTACCGGCTGGGTGGCCTACCCGCCGCTGTCCGAGCTGGCCTACAGCCCGGGCGTGGGTGTGGACTACTACATCTGGGCACTGCAGATATCCGGCATGGGTACGCTGCTGACCGGTATCAACTTCCTGGTCACCGTGTTCAAGATGCGCACCCCCGGCATGAAGCTGATGCAGATGCCGATCTTCACCTGGACCTGCACCTTCGCCAACATCCTGATCGTTGCGTCCTTCCCGATCCTGACCGCCGCCCTGGGCCTGCTGTCGCTGGATCGCTACCTGGACATGCACTTCTTCACCAACGAGCTCGGCGGCAACGCCATGATGTACATCAACCTCTTCTGGGCCTGGGGCCATCCTGAGGTGTACATCCTGATCCTGCCGGCTTTCGGTATCTTCTCCGAAGTCACCGCCACCTTCGCCGGCAAGCGCATGTTCGGCTACACCTCGATGGTGTGGGCGAGCGCCGCGATCACCTTCCTCGGCTTCACCGTGTGGCTGCACCACTTCTTCACCATGGGTTCGGGCGGCGACGTCAACGGCTTCTTCGGCGTTGCGACCATGCTGATCTCCATCCCGACCGGGGTGAAGCTGTTCAACTGGCTGTTCACCATCTACCGTGGCCGCCTGCGCTTCGACACCCCGATCCTGTGGACCCTGGGCTTCATGATCACCTTCACCATCGGTGGCATGACCGGCGTTCTGCTGGCTATTCCGGGTGCTGACTTCCTGCTGCACAACAGCCTGTTCCTGATCGCCCACTTCCACAACACCATCATCGGTGGCGCGGTGTTCGGCTACCTGGCCGGCTTCGTCTTCTGGTTCCCGAAAGCCTTCGGCTTCAAGCTGGACGAGAAGTGGGGCAAGCGTTCCTTCTGGTGCTGGCTGGTCGGCTTCTACATGGCCTTCATGCCGCTGTACATCCTCGGCTTCATGGGCATGACCCGTCGCCTGAACCACTACGACAACCCGCTGTGGAAGCCGTACCTGGTGGTGGCGTTCTTCGGCGCCGTGCTGATCCTGTTCGGCATCCTCAGCCAACTGATCCAGCTGTTCGTTTCCATCAAGAACCGCAAGGCCCTGGCCGACGTGACCGGCGACCCGTGGGGCGGCCGTACCCTGGAGTGGTCCACTTCCTCGCCGCCGCCGTACTACAACTTCGCCGAGCTGCCGGTGGTGCGTGATGTCGACGCCTTCCACGAAATGAAGCAGAACGGCCGCGCCTACCAGGCTCCGGCAAGCTACAAGCCGATCCACATGCCGAAGAACACCGCCGCTGGTTTCTCCATCGCGCTGTTCGCCTTCATCTTCGGCTTCGCTGCGATCTGGCACATCTGGTGGCTCGTGGGCGTCGGCTTCGTCGGCATGATCGCCTCCGTCATCGTGCGCAGCTACGTCACCGACCTGGACTACTACGTCCAGCCGGACGAGATCGAGCGCATCGAGAACCGTCACTTCCAGCAACTCGCCAAACAGGTCTGATCCATGTCTTCGGCAGTATTGAGCAAACACTCGGTCGCCCACGAAACGGGGCATGACCACGATCATGAACACCACGACACGGGGGGCATGACGGTCTTCGGCTTCTGGCTGTACCTGATGACCGACTGCATCCTGTTCGCCAGTGTCTTCGCCACCTACGCTGTGCTCGTCGGCCATACGGCCGGCGGCCCCAGCGGCAAGGACATCTTCGAACTGCCCTACGTGGCCGTGGAAACCGCGATCCTGCTGATCTCCAGTTGCACCTACGGCCTGGCCATGCTGGCCGCGCACAAGGGTGCCAGGGGCAAGGCCATCGCCTGGCTGGGCGTGACCTTCCTTTGCGGCGCCGCGTTCATCGGTATGGAAATCAACGAATTCCATCACCTGATCGTCGAGGGCTTCGGCCCGAGCCGTAGCGCCTTCCTGTCGTCCTTCTTCACCCTGGTCGGCATGCACGGTCTGCACGTAAGCGCGGGCCTGCTGTGGATGCTGGTGCTGATGGCGCAGATCGGCACTCGCGGTCTCACCGCGCAGAACAACACTCGCATGATGTGCCTGAGCCTGTTCTGGCACTTCCTGGACATCGTCTGGATCTGCGTATTCACCGTCGTTTACCTGATGGGGGCCGTGTAATGAGCGCCGCTGCACACGACAACCACGGCGCCGGCCACGGCAGCCTGGGTTCCTACGCAATCGGTTTCGTGCTGTCGATCATCCTCACCGCGATTCCCTTCTACATGGTCATGGATGGCGGTTTCTCCCGCCACGCGACCATCCTCACCATGGTCATCCTCGGCCTGGTGCAGGTGGTGGTGCATCTCGTGTGCTTCCTGCACATGAACATGTCCTCGGAAGGCCGCTGGAACGTGATGGCGTTCATCTTCACGCTGATCGTCATCCTGCTGGTGGTGGGCCTGTCGCTGTGGATCATCTTCAGCGCCGATGGCCTGATGATGCCGATGGTGAACTGAGGCTGACGACGTGAAGCTGAAGCGTTATCTCCTGGTAACCAAGCCAGGCATCATCTTCGGCAACCTGATCGCCGTGGCGGGGGGCTTCTTCCTCGCCGCGCGCGGCAGCGTCGACCCGACGCTGCTGCTGGCGACCGTGATCGGGCTGTCGCTGGTGGTGGCCAGTGGGTGCGTGCTGAACAACTGCATCGACCGTGATATCGACCGCCACATGGAGCGGACCCGTGGCCGCGTGACCGTGACCGGGCAGATCTCGCTGACGGCCGCCCTGGCCCACGGCGTGGTGCTCGGCCTGGCGGGCTTCGGCCTGCTGTGGTGGAAGACCAACGTGCAGGCGACCCTGATGGCGGCGTTCGGCTTCGTGGTCTACGTCGGCTTCTACAGCCTCTGGCTCAAGCGTACGTCGGTCTACGGCACGCTGGTCGGCAGCCTCTCCGGGGCCATGCCGCCGGTGGTGGGCTACTGCGCCGCGAGCGGGCAGTTCGACATGGGCGCCGCGGTGCTGCTGCTGATCTTCTGCCTCTGGCAGATGCCGCACTCGTACGCCATCGCGATCTTCCGCTTCGCCGACTACGAGGCGGCGGGCATCCCGGTGTGGCCGGTAGCCCGTGGCATCGAAGCGACCAAGCGGCAGATCCTCTACTACGTGCTGGCCTTCGGCGCCGCCACCCTGCTGCTGACCGCGACCGGCTTCGCCGGTTACGGTTACCTGGTGGTGGCCCTGGCGGTCAGCGCCTGGTGGCTGTTCATCGCGGTCTCGGGTTTCCGCGCCGAAGACGATCGGCTGTGGGCACGCAAGCTGTTCGCGTTCTCCATCATCGCGATCAGCGTGCTGAGCCTGATGATGTCGATCGACTTCCAGGGCCTGCCGGCTCCGGCGTTGGTGGCCGGCCTGTAAGGCGACCCCGCGCTACGAAAAAGCCGCCCCTCGGGGCGGCTTTTTCATGCCTGCGATT
>NZ_JARJLT010000179.1 GCF_029335315.1 Pseudomonas citronellolis | reverse complement strand
ACCTTTGGCTTGTCACACAGCCTGGCTATAATCCGCAGGCTTCAAATCGGCCGGCTCCGCTCCGGTCGTTCCCGCCACCCGCACGAGGGGCGCTGCAGCGGGTAGGGCCTGTGTCCACAGACCCTGCCTGTCAGGCTCGTACGGGGCGCGTCCCGGCCGGCATCCGCCGACCGCCAAACGCATCAACGGCGCCCATTCGCAGACAACGAATGGAGAGTTACGCATGAGCGCTGTCATGACGCCTGCCGGTTTCACCGACTTCAAGGTCGCCGACATTTCCCTGGCCGCCTGGGGCCGCCGCGAGCTGATCATCGCCGAGTCCGAAATGCCGGCACTGATGGGCCTGCGCCGCAAGTACGCCGCCAGCCAACCGCTGAAAGGCGCGAAGATTCTCGGCTGCATCCACATGACCATCCAGACCGGCGTGCTCATCGAGACCCTCACCGCCCTTGGCGCCGAGGTTCGCTGGTCGTCCTGCAACATCTTCTCCACCCAGGACCAGGCCGCCGCCGCCATCGCCGCCGCCGGCATCCCGGTGTTCGCCTGGAAGGGCGAGACCGAGCAGGAGTACGAATGGTGCATCGAGCAGACCATCCTGAAAGATGGCCAGCCGTGGGACGCCAACATGGTGCTGGACGACGGCGGTGACCTGACCGAGATCCTGCACAAGAAATACCCGGCGATGCTGGCGAAGATCCACGGCATCACCGAAGAAACCACCACCGGCGTGCACCGCCTGCTCGACATGCTCAAGGCCGGCACCCTGAAAGTCCCGGCGATCAACGTCAACGACGCGGTCACCAAGAGCAAGAACGACAACAAGTACGGCTGCCGCCACAGCCTGAACGACGCCATCAAGCGCGGCACCGACCACCTGCTGTCGGGCAAGCAGGCCCTGGTGATCGGCTACGGCGACGTGGGCAAGGGCTCCGCCCAGTCCCTGCGCCAGGAAGGCATGATCGTGAAGGTTTCCGAAATCGACCCGATCTGCGCCATGCAGGCCTGCATGGACGGCTTCGAGCTGGTTTCCCCGTACAAGAACGGCCTGAACGACGGCACCGAAGCCAGCGTCGACGCCGCTCTGCTGGGCAAGATCGACCTGATCGTCACCACCACCGGCAACGTCAACGTCTGCGACGCCGGCATGCTCAAGGCCCTGAAGAAGCGCGCCGTGGTGTGCAACATCGGTCACTTCGACAATGAGATCGACACCGCCTTCATGCGCAAGAACTGGGCCTGGGAAGAGGTCAAGCCGCAGGTGCACAAGATCCACCGCACCGGCGCCGGCGATTTCGATCCGGCCAACGACGACTACCTGATCCTGCTGGCCGAAGGCCGTCTGGTGAACCTGGGCAACGCCACCGGCCACCCGAGCCGCATCATGGACGGCTCCTTCGCCAACCAGGTACTGGCGCAGATTTTCCTGTTCGAGCAGAAGTACGCCGACCTCTCCGCCGAGAAGAAAGCCCAGCGCCTGACCGTCGAAGTGCTGCCGAAGAAACTCGACGAAGAAGTGGCCCTGGAAATGGTGAAAGGCTTCGGTGGCGTGGTCACCCAGCTGACCCCGAAACAGGCCGAGTACATCGGCGTTACCGTCGAAGGTCCGTTCAAGCCGGACACCTACCGCTACTAAGGCCAGCAGCGGCAGGTACCGGGCGGCGCACGGAGCAACCGTGCGCCG
>NZ_JARJLT010000178.1 GCF_029335315.1 Pseudomonas citronellolis | reverse complement strand
CACGGAGAGAATGGTCTCCATGGCCGTCCAGGTCTTGAAGGTTTCGGCGACGCTCATGTTGAAGTACTGCTTCACCAGCCAGAACCCGGCGTCGTTGACGTGGGAGAGGATCAGCGAGCCGGCGCCGGTGGCCAGCACCAGCAGCTCGCGGTTGACTCCGGGGATCATGCCGACCACCGGCACCACGATGCCGGCGCCGGTGATGGTGGCGACCGTGGCGGAACCGGTGGCCACGCGGATCACCGCCGCCACCAGCCAGGCCAAGAGGATCGGCGAAATCTGCGCGTGCACCGCCAGGTGGCCGATCACGTCGCCCACGCCGCTGGCCACCAGCATCTGCTTGAAGCCGCCGCCGGCGCCGATGATCATCACGATGGCGGCGGTGGGCGCCAGGCTCTGGTCGAGCAGCTTGAGCAGCTTCTGCGAGCCGAAGCCACGGGCGTAGCCGAAGGTGTACAGGGCCAGCAGCAGCGCCAGCAGCAGGGCGGTGATCGGGTGGCCGAGCATGTCCATCCAGGCGCGGAAGGCGTGGCCGTCGGGCAGCAGCACGTCGGCGAAGGTCTTCAGCAGCATCAGGAACACCGGCAGCAGCACGGTCGCCAGGGTCACGCCGAAGCTCGGCAGGTCGGCGCTTTCCGGCTCGTGGGCGATCTGCGCCACCAGTTCCGGGTTGGGGCTGCCGGGAATCACCCGCGAGATCCAGGCGGCGAACAGCGGGCCGGCGATGGCCGCGGTGGGCAGGGCGACGATCAGGCCGTAGAGAATGGTCTTGCCGATGTCCGCGCCGAACACGCCGATGGCCAGCAGCGGGCCCGGGTGCGGCGGCACCAGCCCATGCACGGCCGAGAGCCCGGCCAGCAGCGGGATACCGATCTTGATCAGCGATACGCCGCTGCGCCGCGCGACGATGAACACCAGCGGCACCAGCAGGATGAAGCCGATCTCGAAGAACAGCGGGATGCCCACCAGGAAGGCCGCCAGCATCATCGCCCAGTGCACCTTGCGCTCGCCGAAGGCGTCGATCAGCGTGCGGGCGATCTGGTCGGCGCCGCCGGACTCCGCCATCAGCTTGCCGAGCATGGTGCCCAGCGCGAGTATCACCCCGACGAAGCCGAGCACGCCGCCGAAGCCGTCCTGGAAGGCCTTGACGATCTGCGCCACGGGCATGCCCGAGGTCAGGCCGAGGAAGCCGGCGGCAATGATCAGGGCGACGAAGGGGTGGATCTTGAAGCGGGTGATCAGCAGGATCAGGCCGATGATGGTCACCAGCGCGTCCAGCAGCAGATAAGTCTCGTGGGACAGACCGAACATGGCGGGGCTCCCTTGTCGTTGTTTTGTCAGGAGTTTTAAGATAGCGCTGTCTTTGGCGCGCGGCGAAAAAAGTCAGTCCGCCTCGTGGGCGCGCCACCAGGCCAGGGCCTGTTCGGCGATGCGTTCCACCGGCAGGGTGGCGTCCACCGCGAGGGTCAACGGCTCATCGTGCGGCGGCTCGAGGGCGGCGAACTGGCTGTCGATCAGGGTCGCCGGCATGAAGTGCCCGGGGCGCTCGGCGACGCGTCGCGCGGCCTCGTCGCGGGGCAGTTCGAGGAACACCACGCCCAGGCCCGGCACGGCTTCGCGCAGGCGTTCGCGATAGGCCAGCTTGAGCGCCGAGCAGGTCAGCACGGGTTGCTGCCCGGCGGCCACGGCCTGGCGCAGCAGCTCGGCCAGGGTGGTCAGCCAGCCGGCGCGGTCGTCGTCGGTGAGGGGGATGCCGGCGCTCATCTTGCGGATGTTCTCGGCCGGGTGGAAGGCGTCGCCTTCGATCTCCTGGGCGCCGCTCAGCCGGCACAGGGCCTGGCTGACGCTGGTCTTGCCGCAACCGGAGACACCCATGATGAGCAGGGCATGGATGGGGGACATGTCGCACCTCGGCGTGGAGACAGCGCTGTCTTTAAAGGTCGAAGCCAAAAGCATGGGCTGCCTCCGCTTTCTTGTCATTTTAATGTTCGCTTTTGTGTCCGCGGGTTTGATGCTCCGCGGCGCGCCATGGGCCTTTCAGGCAATTGCCCGGCGCGCGAGACAGCGCTACCTTAGTGCCTCGATTTTCGTTTGGCAAGCCAGCCGATGCCCTCTCAGAAGAAGAACGACAAGAACTCCCGCGGCAGTGGCCGCCCCACCCTGAACGAGGTCGCGCAGCGCGCCGGCGTCAGCCCGATCACCGCTTCCCGCGCGCTGCGCGGGGTCAGCAGCGTCGCCGAGGCGCTGGTGCTCAAGGTGCGCGAGGCCGCCCAGGAACTGGGCTACGTGGCCAACCCGGCGGCGCGCGCGCTGGCCTCGGCGCAGAGCCACAGCGTGGTGGTGCTGGTGCCGTCGCTGTCCAACCAGCTGTTCGTCGACACCCTCGAAGCCATCCACGGCGTGCTGCGCCCGAAGGGCCTGGAAGTGCTGATCGGCAACTTCCACTATTCGCGCGACGAGGAAGAAGACCTGATCCGTAACTACCTCGCCTACCAGCCGCGCGGCCTGCTGCTCACCGGCTTCGAGCGCACCGAGAGCGCGCGGCGCATGGTCGAGGCCAGCGGCGTGCCCTGCGTGTACATGATGGACCTGGACCACAGCCCCGGCCTGCACTGCGTCGGCTTCTCGCAGATCGCCGCCGGCAGCGCCGCCGCCGCGCACCTGCTGGCTGGCGGCCGGCGGCGCCTGGCCTATGTCGGTGCGCAACTGGACCAGCGCACCCTGCTGCGTGGCGAGGGTTTCCGCCGCGCCCTGCAGAAGGCCGGCTGCTACGACCCGGCCCTGGAGCTGCTGACCCCTCGGCCGTCCTCGGTGGGCCTGGGCGGCGAGCTGTTCCGCCAGCTGCTGGCGGCGCAGCCGGACGTGCAGGGCGTGTTCTTCGGCAACGACGACCTGGCCCAGGGCGCCCTGCTGGAAGCCCTGCGCCAGGGCATCGAGGTGCCGAAGCGGATCGCCGTGCTCGGCTTCAACGACCTGCCCAGCTCCGAGTTCATGGTGCCGCGCCTGTCGAGCATCCGCACCCCGCGCCAGGAGGTCGGCCGGCGCGCTGCCGAGACCCTGCTGGCGCTGATCGGCGGGCGCGAGATTGCCGAGCCGGTGCAGGACCTGGGCTTCGAACTGATGGTCCGCGAAAGCAGCTGAATCCCTCGCAGCCCGCGTCCGACGGGCGGTCGAGCCCTCTCGCTGCGCGCCGATGGGCGGTCATTCGCTAGGGTGCTTACGCCAAAAGGGCCGCTTTTTCGGTAGCGGCCCTGCTGCCCGCGAGCTTTATCGTGTAGCTAGAGCGGGCGCATTTTTCGGCCTTCAAGCCTTTCCCTGTTTTCCGCCCCATCGGTGGCGCGCGTGCGTGTGCCTGTGGGCGGACTAGGGATATGGCCTATTGCCACTTATTTTGCCTTCGCGCAGCATGCGCGCCAATGACTGGGCGGGCCCGGGGTCCGGCTTTCGGGGGAGAGCCGCCGGGTAGGGAATATCAGCCATGTTCGGGGCAGGACGCCTGGTTTTCAGGAGTTTTAGAATGCCCATTCGGGTAGTGTTGGTTGATGACCACGAGTTGGTCAGGGCGGGTATCCGCCGACTGTTGGTGGACAGTGGTTACGAGGTGGTCGCCGAGGGCAGCGACGGTGACCAGGTCGAAGGCCTGATCGAGGCCCACGCGCCGGACGTGATATTGCTCGACCTCACCATGCGCCGCTGCTCGGGGCTGGAGGCGCTGGAGCGGGTGCGGGGGCGCTGGCCGGAACTGCCGGTGATCCTGTTGTCCATGCACGACACCGCCGACTACGTGGTCAAGGCCATGCAGATGGGCGCCAGCGGCTATCTGCTGAAGGACGCGCCGGTCATGGAGCTGCAGCTGTCGATCCAGTCCGTGCTCGCCGGCCACCGCTACCTCAGCCCGCGGGTCGCCGGGCAACTCATCGACGCCCTCGGCAAGCCGGCCGCCGAAGCGCCGGTGGAACTGCTCACCGGGCGTCAGCAGGAAGTCCTGTACTGGCTGGCCAAGGGCAAGAGCAACAAGGAAATCGCCTTCATCCTCAACCTCAGCGCCAAGACCGTGGACACCCACCGCGCGCAGATCATGGATCGCCTGGGCATCCGCGACCTGGCCGGATTGGTCCGCTACGCGTTGCGCCGGGGCATCATCAAGCTCGACGAGTGAGCCTCCCGCCCGGCGCATCGGTAAAACTACCTAGGCGCCCTTGCGTAATTCTCTGATAAGTCCCCGAGCCGCAATTTCCTTAAGCTCGTCGCAATAAAGGCATTTTGCCACTGCGCAGGGGCGGTCGTCCGATTTCGGCGGCCGGCGCCGGCCAGCGGTCAACCGGGTTGCGGCCGACGTGGCTGGGAGAATTCTGCATGGCCAAGAGCGTGCGGCTGGTCGTTCTTGTTCCTTCGCTGCGCCTGGGCGTCGCCCTGCTGCTGGGGCTGGGCGCCTGCGCGGCGCTCGCCGCCTCCTGGTGGGCCGGGCTGCTCGCCGTGGCCGCGCTGGGCCTGGCCGGCTGGACCCTGCTGGGTGCCAGCGTGAGCCTGGGCACGGCCAGCGACGACAATCTCGATGACGCCGAAGCGCAGCAGGCGCGGGACGACCTGCAAGGCCTGCGCGAGTTGCTGGATGCGGTGCTGCCGCTGTGGCAGCGGCATGTCGGCCTGGTGCGCGAGCAGACCTGCGTCGCCACCGACGGCCTCGCCGAACGCTTCGCCACCATGGGCCAGCAGGTCCGCGAAGTCCTGGAGCTCGGCGGTGGGCAGCAGGCCGGCGGCATCTTCGAGGTGTTGCGCGGCGCCCAGGTGGAGCTGCCGCGCGCCCTGCAGATGCTCGACGAGACCCGCGAGGACCGCGAGCATTTCCTCGGCGAGATCCGCAACCTCAGCGACTTCGTCGGCGAGCTGCACGGCATGGCCGAGGACGTGGCGAAGATCGCCTCGCAAACCAACCTGCTGGCGCTCAACGCGGCCATCGAAGCGGCGCGCGCCGGCGAGAGCGGGCGTGGTTTCGCGGTGGTCGCCGACGAAGTGCGCAAGCTTTCCTCGATGTCCGGCGCCACCGGTGTGCGCATCACCGACAAGGTCCAGGTGATGAGCCAGGCCATGGAAGCCATGGTCCAGCACGCCGAACGCATGACCGAACGCAACCGCAGCAGCATCCACGACGCCGAGGGCGTGGTGGCCACCGTCCTCGGCGAGATGGGCGAGGGCGTGGTCGGCCTGGAGCAGCGCCTGGAACTGCTCCAGCAGAACAGCCGCGAGGTGGAGCACACGGTCAACGCGGTGCTCGTCGACCTGCAGTTCCAGGACCGCGTCAGCCAGATCATCGAACAGGTCCGCAGCGACATGCAGCGCCTCGGCCAGCGCCTTGGCGAACGCCCGCTGCCGCGCAGCGGCGACTGGCTGCGCGAGCTGGAGGCCGGCTACACCACCCTGGAGCAGCAGCGCGTCCACGCCGGGCAGAGCTCGGCGAGCGTCGAGCAGTCCTCCATCACCTTCTTCTGACTAGCGGCAAACAGGAAGCAACTCTATGGGCAAGACGGTCCTGGTAGTGGACGACTCGGCGAGCTTCCGGCAGGTGGTCGGCATCGCCCTGCGCGGCGCCGGCTACGACGTGCTGGAAGCCGGTGACGGCAAGGACGCGCTGGGCAAGCTGGACGGCCGCAAGATCAACCTGATCGTCTCCGACGTGAACATGCCGGTGATGGATGGCATCACCTTCGTCAAATCCGCCAAGCAGCTGCCGGCCTACAAGTTCACCCCGGTGATCATGCTGACCACCGAGGCCGGCGAGGCGAAGAAGGCCGAGGGCAAGGCCGCCGGCGTGCGCGCCTGGGTGGTCAAGCCGTTCCAGCCGCCGGTGCTGCTCGACGCCGTGGCCAAGCTGATCCTGCCCTGAGGCCGCGCGCATGCTCGAGATCAGCGGTCGTGACGCGACGGGGCGCCTGAGTTGCAGGCTGCGCGGCGAGTTCAACATCTACCACGCGGCGCGCCTGAAGGATGAGCTGCTGGCGCTGCTGGACGCCCACCAGGACCTGGAACTGGACCTCGGCGACGCCGACGAGTGCGACACCAGCGGCGTGCAGATCCTGCTGCTGCTCAAGCGTACCGCGCGGGCGCGCGGCAAGCGTCTGGCGCTGGTCAACCATTCCTCCAGCGTGCTGGAAGCGATGGAACTGTTGAACCTGGTTTCCGAACTGGGCGACCCGCTGTTGCTGCTGCAGGCCCGGGAGGACTCGGCATGATGAATCTCGACCAGGCGCGCGGCGTGCTGGTGCAGGAAGGCCGCGAGCTGCTCACGGCCATGGAGGAGGCGCTGCTGGAGCTGGAAACCAGCGGCTACAGCGCCGAGCGGGTCAACGCGGTGTTCCGCGCCGCGCACACCATCAAGGGCTCCGCCGGGCTGTTCGGGCTGCAGCTGCTGATCAGCTTCACCCACGTGGTGGAGAGCCTGCTGGACGAGGTGCGCAACGGCGAGCAGGACCTCGACGGCGCCATGCTCTCCCTGCTGCTCGGCTGCGGCGACTACATCGGCGCGCTGCTCGACGCCGTGGAGTCCGGCCACGAAACCGTGGACCCCGATCCGCAGCGCCGCGACAACCTGCTGGCGCAGCTGCAGAGCTACCTCGAGCGCGAGACCTCGGTCGCCGTCGTGGTCCCGCCGGCCAACGAATACCAGGGCCGGGTCGACGTGCTGGAGGCCGAGAGCGTCAGCAGCGACCTCTGGCACATCTCCCTGCGGCCCAACCCCGACGTGCTGCGCAACGGCCTCGATCCGCTGTCGTTCCTGCGCTACCTGGAAACCCTGGGGCGCATCGTCCACCTGCACACCCTGACCGACGCCTTGCCGGAACCGCAGAACTTCGACGCCGAGGCCTGCTACCTGGGCTTCGAGATCGAGTTCGAATCCAGCGCCGACAAGCAGGCCATCGAGGCCGCCTTCGAATTCATCCGCGAGGACGCGCGGCTGCACATCATGCCGCCGCACAGCGCCATCGAGTCCTATACCCGGCTGATCGCCGAGCTGCCGGAAGCCCCCACGCTGCTCGGCGAAATCCTGGTACGCAGCGGCGCCCTGACGCCGAGCGAGCTGGAGCGCGTGCTCGAACTGCAGGACCAGGCGCCGCTTCCCGCCCCGCCGCTGGGCACCCTGCTGGTGGAAGAACAGCTGGTCGCCCCGCCAGTGGTCAGCGCCGCGCTGAACAAACAGAAACAGGTGGAAGACAAGCGCGCCAGCGAGCAGGTGTTCATCAAGGTCGAGGTGGGCAAGCTCGACCAACTGATCAACCTGGTCGGCGAGCTGGTGATCGCCGGCGCCGCCGCCAGCCTGTCGCTGCGCCAGGGCGACCCCAGCGCCATGGCCGAGGCCCACGAGGGCGTCACCACCCTGGTCGAGCACATCCGCGACGCCTCGCTGTCGCTGCGCATGGTCGCCATCGGCGAAGTGTTCCAGCGCTTCCCCCGGGTGGTGCGCGACATCAGCAAGGAACTGGGCAAGGACATCGAACTGCTGGTCACCGGCGCCGACACCGAACTGGACAAGTCCATGGTGGAAAAGCTCGCCGACCCGCTCATGCACATCGTGCGCAACGCCATGGACCACGGCATCGAGCCGTCCGGGCAGCGCCAGGCCGCCGGCAAGTCGGCGCGCGGCACCCTGCGCCTGAACGCCTACCACGAGTCCGGCAGCATCGTCATCGAAGTCAGCGACGACGGCCGTGGCCTGGACCGCGAGCGCATCCTCGCCAAGGCCCTGGAGAAGGGCCTGGTGCAGGCCGAGCAGCACCTCAGCGACGGCGAGATCTACCGGCTGATCTTCGAGCCGGGGTTCTCCACCGCCGCCCAGGTCACCAACCTGTCCGGGCGCGGCGTCGGCATGGACGTGGTGCGCCGCAACATCGAACAACTGCGTGGCGAAGTCGAGGTGCTCAGCGAGTTCGGCCTGGGCGCCACGGTGCGCATCCGCCTGCCGCTGACCCTGGCGATCATCGATGGCTTCCTGGTGCGGGTGGCCGGCGAGTCCTTCGTGCTGCCGCTGGACCTGGTGGTGGAGTGCGTCGACCTCGGCCGGCAGAGCGGCCAGCACGACCTGCTGAACCTGCGCGGCGAGCCGCTGCCGTTCGTTCGCCTGGGCGAGCTGTTCGGCCTGCAAAGCCCTGCGGGCCAGCGCGAGAGCCTGGTGGTGCTGCAGTTCGGCCAGGAGCGCGCGGGGCTGGTGGTCGACCAGCTCGGCGGCGAGTTCCAGGCGGTGATCAAGCCGCTGGGGCATATCTTCGCGCGCAACAAGGTGCTCAGCGGTTCGACCATCCTCGGCGACGGCAGCGTCGCGCTCATCCTCGACGTCGCCCAACTGATCCAGCGCGCGGTGCTGCGCTGCGACCCTCCGGCGGCGGGCGCCGCCTGACGGCGGCTCGCCCATCCATCCAGAAGCATCCAGGAGAATACCCACGTGGAATGGTTCATGAATCTCCGGCTCGGCATCAAGCTGACCGTCACCTTCGTCCTGGTTGCCCTGGTATCGGTGGTGGTCGGGGCCTTCGGCATCGCCAACATCAACAAGGTCGACGGCATGCTGGAGAGCGTCTACGCCGACCGCCTGCTGCCGATCCGCGACCTCGGTCGGGTCAAGTCGGAAACCGTGCAGCAGGCGCGGCGCATCTATGTCGCCGTGCTGCTCAACAACAACGCCGACACCACCAAGCAGCTGGAAGAGAACCAGGCTTCCGAGCGCGCCGCCGACGAGGCCTTCAGCCGCTACCGCAGTACCCAGCTGGTGGAGGCCGAGAAACGCCTGATCGCCAAGTACGACCAGCAGCTGCCGGCCTACCAGGCCTCGGTGCGCAAGGCCGTGGAACTGCTCCAGGGCGGGCACCAGGCCGAGGCCACCGTGGTGCTGCGCGACGAGACCCGCGCGCTGTACATGCCGCTGATGGAAACCCTCGACGGGCTGATCAAGGTGAACGACGACGAGGCCCAGCGGGTCAACGCCGAGTCCACCCGCGTCACCCATGACATCAGCGTGTTCATGTACAGCCTGATGGGCGCCGGCTTCGTCCTGGCGATCATCATCGGCCTGCTGGTGACGCGGATGATCATGCGCCAGGTCGGCGGCGAGCCGGCCGACGCCATGGACGCCCTGCAGCGCGTCGCCGGTGGCGACCTGACCATGGACATGCAACTGCGCCAGGGCGACAGCACCAGCATGCTGTTCAGCCTGCAGCAGATGGTGGTGAAGCTGCGCAGCATCATGGGCGACGTGCGCGTCACCGCCGACTCCCTGGCCTCGGCCTCCGAGCAGGTGGCGGCCTCGGCCCAGGCGCTGAGCCAGAACGCTTCCGAGCAGGCGGCCAACGTCGAGGAGACCAGCGCCTCGGTCGAGCAGATCGCCGCCACCGTGGCGCAGAACAGCGAGAACGCCAAGGTCACCGACGGCATGGCCAGCCAGTCGTCGAAGGACGCGGAAGAGGGCGGCTCGGCGGTGCGCGAGATGGTCGAGGCCATGCGCCAGATCGCCGACAAGATCGGCATCATCGACGACATCGCCTACCAGACCAACCTGCTGGCGCTCAACGCGGCCATCGAGGCGGCGCGCGCCGGCGACCACGGCAAGGGCTTCGCCGTAGTGGCGGCGGAAGTGCGCAAGCTGGCCGAACGCAGCCAGGTGGCGGCGCAGGAGATCGGCGCGGTGGCCGGCGACAGCGTGACCCTGGCCGAGCGCGCCGGGGCCCTGCTGGAGAAGATGGTGCCGTCGATCCGCAAGACCGCCGATCTGGTGCAGGAAATCGCCTCGGCTTCGCGCGAGCAGAACACCGGCCTGGAGCAGATCAACCTGGCGGTGACCCAGCTGGCGCAGACCACCCAGGTCAACGCCTCGGCCTCCGAAGAGCTGTCCTCCACCTCCGAGGAAATGAGCGGCCAGGCCGTGCAGCTGCAGGAGATGATCCAGTTCTTCCAGCTCAACGAACGCGCCCACGGCCGCCAGCCGGCACCGGCGCACACGTCGCACCGCGAACGAAGCCTGGCCGAGGCGCCGCGCGGTCGCAGCCCGCTGCCCAGCCGCCGGCTGCTGCACGACGAGCCGATCGACGAATCCGCTTTCACCCGTTTCTAGGAGCCCGGCCATGAGCAGTTTGCCAGTTCCGGCGGGGCGCGGCGTCGCGCGCCAGGAGGAGGGCGCGGCGACCCAGCAGTTCCTAACCCTGACCCTGGGCGAGGAGCTCTTCGCCCTGCCCATCGAGCACATCCGCGAGATCATCGAGTTCGGCGGCCTGACGCGCATCCCGCTGATGCCCGAATTCCTCCGCGGGGTGATCAACCTGCGCGGCGCGGTGGTGCCGGTGATCGACCTGGCGGTGCGCTTCGAGCGCAGCCACACGGCGATCGGCCGGCGCACCTGCATCGTCATCGTCGAGCTGGACCAGGGTTCGGGCCTGCAGCTGCTGGGCATCATCGTCGACGCGGTGAACGCCGTGCTGGCGGTGGAAGGGCACCAGGTGGAGAACCGCCCGTCGTTCGGCGCGCGCATCCGCGCCGACTTCATCTCCGGCATCCTCAAGCAGAACGAGCAGTTCATCATCGTCCTCAACATCCCCCAGGTGCTGTCCCTGGACGAGCTGGCCGAGCTGGTCGGCGCACTCGACCAGGTGGAGGGCTGAGGTGGCGCTGGCCGAAGGCGCGGTGGCGCAGGCGTCGGGGCTCGACATCGGCCTCAGCGAGCAGGAGTTCCGCCAGCTGCAGCGGTTGTTCCAGGAGCGAGTGGGCCTGCAGTTGCAGCCGGTGAAGAAGCCGCTGATCTGCGGGCGCCTGGCCAAGCGCCTGACCGCCCTGCGCATGGACAGCTACCAGGCCTACTACCAGCACCTGGTGTCGAGCGAAGGCGAGGCCGAGCTGGAGGTGGCGATCGACCTGATCACCACCCACGAGACCTATTTCTTCCGCGAACCCAAGCATTTCGAATTCCTCCAGCGCAGCATCCTCCCGAGCTTCCCGGCGAACGAGGAGCTGCGCGTGTGGAGCGCCGCCAGCTCCACCGGCGAGGAGGCCTACACCCTGGCGATGCTGCTCGACAGCGGCCGCCAACACCTGCCCTGGAGCGTGGTCGGCACCGACGTCAGCCAGCAGGTGCTGCGCAGCGCGCGCCGCGGCCTGTACGTCATGGTGCGCGGCGAGCGGATTCCCGAGCCGCTGCTCAAGCGTTACTGCCTGAAGGGCCGCGAGCGCTACGAAGGGCATTTCCTGGTCGAGCGCGAACTGCGCGAACGGGTCGAGTTCCGCCACGGCAACCTGATCAAGCCGAGCCCGGAGCTGGGGCTGTTCGACCTGATCCTGCTGCGCAACGTGCTCATCTATTTCGACATGGCCACCAAGCTGCTGGTGCTGCAGAACGTGGTCGAGCGTCTCAAGCCTGGCGGCTGGCTGATGGTCGGCCACTCCGAGGCCCTGCACGACACGGCGCTGCCGCTGGAGCTGGTGACCTCGTCGATCTACCGCAAGGTGGCGCGATGAGCCTCAAGCGCTTCCTCAACCCCGGCGGCTGGCACTTCGGTGGCGGCGATGTGCTGGTGGAGACCCTGCTCGGCCCCTGCGTGGCCATCGTGCTGTGGTTCCCCGAAGCGCGCCTGGGCGGCCTCTGCCACTTCCAGCTGCCCGGCGCGCGGCGCCTGGCCGGCCACGGCAGCGCCCTCGACGGCCGCTACGGCGACGATGCCTGGACCTGGCTGCGCCAGCAGGTACGCGCCCACGTGCTGAACCTGGAGGACGCGCAGGTGCGCCTGCTCGGCGGCGCGCGCAGCCTGACCAGCCCGACCGCGCGGCGCCACAGCGATATCGGCCGGCAGAACATCCAGTTCGTCGAGCAGCTGATGCTCGATGCCGGCCTGCAGGTCAGCGGCCGCGACCTCGGCGGCGAGGGCTACCGCTACCTGCGCCTGGACCTGGGCAGTGGCGAGCTCTGGGTGCGGCGTGGCGAGGCCCTGCAGTTCGACGCACGCAAGGAGTGCCTGCGGTGAGCATCAAGGTGATGATCGTCGACGACTCGGCGGTGATGCGCGAAGTGATGCAGCAGATCCTCGCCGCCCACGCCGACATCCAGGTGGTGGGCACCGCCATGGACCCGTTGCTGGCGCTGCAGAAGATGGAACGGGTGTGGCCCGACGTGATCCTGCTCGACGTGGAGATGCCGCGCATGGACGGCATCACCTTCCTGCGGCGCATCATGAGCACCCGGCCGACGCCGGTGGTGATCTGCTCGACGCTCACCGAAAAGGGCGCCTCGGTCACCCTGGAGGCCCTGGCCGCCGGCGCGGTGGAAGTCATCTGCAAACCCACCGCCGGCCTGCGCGACTTCCTCCAGGACAGCGCCCGCGAACTGGTCGCGGCCATCCGCACCGCCGCCCGCGCCCGCGTCCGCGCGCAACCGGCGGAGCCGCTGGTGGCGAGCGGCAAGCTCAACGCCGACGCCCTGCTGGCGTCGCCCGCCGGCGCCACCGGGCGCCTGCGCACCACCGAGAAAATCGTGGCGCTGGGCACCTCCACCGGCGGCACCCAGGCTTTGGAGCTGGTGCTCCGGCAACTGCCGCTGAACGCCCCGGCGCTGGCCATCGTGCAGCATATGCCGGAGCACTTCACCCGCAGCTTCGCCCAGCGCCTGGACAGCCTCTGCGCCATCGAAGTGCGCGAGGCGCGCGACGGCGACCGCCTGCTGCCGGGGCTGGCGCTGATCGCCCCGGGCGGGCGGCACATGCTGATCCGCCGCAGCGGCGCACAGTACCAGGTGGAAGTGCGCGACGGCCCGCTGGTCAGCCGCCACCGGCCCTCGGTGGACGTGCTGTTCCGCTCCGCCGCCGCCCAGGCCGGGCGCAACGCCCTGGGCATCATCATGACCGGCATGGGCGACGACGGCGCGCGCGGGCTCAGGGAAATGCACGACAGCGGCGCGCGCACCTGCGCCCAGGACGAAGAGAGTTGCGTGGTCTTCGGCATGCCGAAGGAGGCGATCCGCCTGGGCGGGGTCGACCGGGTACTGGCCCTGTCGGAGATCGCCGGGGAAATCACTGAATGGAGTTCGGAGAAACGATGGCAATGATCCCCGAGAGGCTGCCCGAGCACCTGCTGGTGGTCGACGACAGCGAACTGCAGCGGCTGTTCATGGTGGATCTGTGCCGCGACATGGGCATCGGCCGGGTCTACCAGGCGGTGGACGGTTTCGACGCCATCGCCAAGCTCAAGGCCAACCCGCAGATCGACACCCTCATCCTCGACCTGGAAATGCCCGGCATGGACGGCGTGCAGGTGCTCCACGAGCTGGCGCGGATGCAGCTGGAGCTGGCGGTGATCGTCGCCAGCGTGCGCGAGAGCACCCTGCTCAACGTGGTCGAGAGCCTCGGCAAGAGCCTCGGCCTGCGCCTGCTCGGCGTGCTGCAGAAGCCGGTGCTGCTCAACCACCTGGCCTCCAGCCTGAGCCGCTTCTCGGCGGTGCAACTGCGCTCGGAATGCCAGGAACCGCCGGCGGAGGGGCCGCGGCTGGACCAGCAGGACGTGAAGTGGGCGCTGCGCAACCGCGAGTTCGAGGTGTACTTCCAGCCCAAGCTCGACCTCACCGACGGCCGCCTGACCGGCGCCGAGGCCCTGGTGCGCTGGCACCACCCGGCCCACGGCCTGCTCACCCCGAACCGCTTCATCAGCCTGGTGGAGGAGGGGCCGCACATCTCCGAGCTGACCTTGCAGGTGCTCGAACTGTCGCTCGCCCACTGCCAGCGCTGGCACGCCATCGGCCTGCCGCTGAGCGTGTCGATCAACGTCTCGGCGCGCTCGCTGTCCGACTCGCTGCTGGCCGAACAGATCATCGAGCGGGTCGCCGCCAGCGGCGTGGCGCCGGCCAACGTGATCCTGGAGATCACCGAAAGCGCCCTGATGAGTGACCTCAGCACCACCCTGGGGACCCTGGCGCGCCTGCGCCTGCGTGGCTTCGGGCTGTCGGTGGACGACTACGGCACCGGCTTCTCCTGCATGCTCCAGCTGGCGCGCATCCCCTGCACCGAGCTGAAGATCGACCGCGCCTTCGTCAACGGCGCGAGCCACAGCATGCACCTGCGCATCCTGCTGGAGAGCGCCCTGGATATCGCCCGCAAGCTCAGCCTGCAGGTGGTCGCCGAGGGCGTCGAGACCCTGGAGGACTGGATCCTCCTGCGCAACCTAGGCTGCGGCCAGGCCCAGGGCTACCTGCTCGGCCGGCCGATGCCCGGCGGCGAGCTGGTGGCCTGGTGGGAAAGCAACCGCACGCGCATCCGCCAACTCGCCGGGCGGGCCGGCTGAGGCGCTCTGGCCCGCGCGCAGGACGGGCGGTACTGATGTTTTTCGGGACGCCGCCGATAAACTCCGAACATCCGGCCGTCATACCTGCGTGGTAATGGCTATTAGCCATGCAGTAAGCTTGGCCACTCTTGCTGTCAGTGCAGATGGATCTTGATGAGCAGCAATCTCGACTTCTTCGCCCAGGCCAGTGGAACCGCCAATCGACAACGGATCGGCGTGCTCTTCTATGCCGGCGTGCTGCTGGTGCTGTTGCTGCTCGGCGCGCTCACCGGCTGGAGCGTCTACCGCGACTACCGCAGCAGCACGGACCAGGTGCGGCAGAGCATCTCGGCGCTGTCGCGCTCGCTGGAGGGCTACATCAGCGCCCTGCTGGTGCAGAGCTACGGCAGCGTCTACGTGATCGCCGAGGACCTGCAGCTCGCCGACGACCCGGAGCGGGTCCTCGACATCCGCCGCGAGATGATCCAGGCCATGCGCTACGATCCGGTCTCGGCCTACCTCTTCGTCTACACCGATGGCCAGCTGTACGCCGTGGACAGCCACGGACAGCCGGCCGAAGGGAAGCTCAAGGGCCTGCTGGCGCAGCTCTCCCTCAGCGCCGGCGAGCACCCGGTGTTCGGCCGCGCCCTGCGCGACCAGGACGGCAGTGGCTACCTGCTGCCGATGTTCATCGGCCAGCGCGACGCCCAGGGCCGCGAACAGCGCATCGGCGCCCTCATCGAGACCGATCGCATCGGCGACCTGCTGCGCCGCCTCGGCCTGGCCGAGCAGATGAACGCCGGCATGATCGACAGCCACGGCACCGTGCTCTACCGCACCCCGGACACCCTGCGCTTCGTCGGCCAGCAACTGCCGGCGGACTCGCCGCTGCGCCCGCGCATCGGCCAGACCGACTTCGCCGTGGTCGAGGGACGCAGCATCAACGGCGAGAACGCCCTGTTCGCCGTGGCGCCCTCGGCGAGTTTCCCGATCCAGGCGGTGGTCGGCCAGTCCTCCGCCAGCTACCGCACGCCCTGGCTCAAACGCACCGCCTTCAGCGGCCTGCTGCTGGCCATCAGCATCATCGCCATCGGCCTGGCGGCCTGGCAGCTGCGCCGGCTGATCGGCACGCTCAGCCAGAACGGCCGCTTCTACCGGCAGCTGTTCACCGACATCAACGACGGCGTCCTGCTCATCGGCGTCGACGGCCGCGTGCAAACCGCCAACCAGCGCGCGGCGCGGATGTTCGGCGTGGAGCGGCCGGAAAACCTGGTCGGCCTGCTGCCCTCGGATCTCTCGCCGGAGCGCCAGCCCGACGGGCGCCTGTCGCTGGTGGCCAGCCGCGCCAACCTCGAAGGGTTGCTCAGCGGGCAGATGAGCGAACTGGACATCGAATGGCGCTTCCGCCGCCGCGACGACCAGCAACCCTTCGACTGCGAGGCCCACGCCACGCTGTTCCGCTGGCAACAGAACACCCTGCTGCTGCTGGTGTTGCACGACATCACCGAGCGCAAGCGCTACGTCGCCGAGCAGGAATACCTGGCCAACCACGACTCGCTCACCGGGCTGCCCAACCGCTACTGGCTGGTGCGCCATATCGAACAGCGCATTACCGACGCACCGGAGCAGCGCTTCAGCGTGCTGCTGCTGGACATGAACCGCTTCAAGGAAGTCAACGACACCCTCGGCCACCAGCATGGCGACGCGGTGCTGCAGGACGTGGGCGCGCGCCTGAGCGCCTGGCTGCACACCCAGAGCGCGGAAATCGCCCGCCTGGGCGGCGACGAGATGGCCATCGTCACCGCCGGCCCCTGCGACGAACTCGCCATCACCGGCCTGTGCCTGGGCGTGGGCCAGGTGCTGCGCCAGCCGCTCTCCGCCGGCGGCATTCCGCTGGAACTCTCGGCCAGCATCGGCGTGGCCAGCTACCCGGAGCACGGCGGCGGCCACGGCGACCTGCTGCGCTGCGCCGACATCGCCATGTACCAGGCCAAGAATGACCGCCGCGACTTCCTCCTCTACCAGCGCAGCGACGACAACTACACCCCCGAGCGCCTGGCCCTGCACACCTGGCTGGGGCGGGCGATCCGCGAAGGCGGCCTGCTGCTGCACTACCAGCCCAAGGTGCGCCTGGTCGACGGCCAGGTGGTGGGCTTCGAGGCGTTGCTGCGCTGGCAGCATCCCGAGCGCGGCATGATCCCGCCGGGTGACTTCATCCCCCTGGCCGAGTCCACCGAGCTGATCCACCCGCTCACCCACTGGGTGCTGGACGAAGCCCTGCGTCAGCTGGCGGCCTGGCGCGAGGACGGCCTGGACACCTGCATGGCCATCAACATCAGCGCCAACAACCTGCGCAACCCGCACTTCGTCAGCAACCTGCAGGCGCTGCTCGCCGAGCACGGCGTGGCCGGTTCGATGGTGGAGCTGGAAGTGACCGAAGGCACCCTGCTGGAAGACCCGGAAATGGCCCTGCGCAGCCTGCAGGCGATCCGCGACCTGGGCGTGGCCCTGTCGATCGACGACTTTGGCACCGGCTACTCCTCGCTGGCCTACCTCAAGCGGCTACCGGTGCAGGTGTTGAAGATCGACCGCACCTTCGTCTCGGGCATGGCCGACAACTTCTCCGACGCCATGATCGTGCAGTCGACCATCGCCCTGGGGCACAACTTCGGCATGCAGGTGGTCGCCGAGGGCGTGGAGAACGACGCCACCGCCGGCGCCCTGGCGCGCATGGGCTGCGACGTCGCCCAGGGCTACCACTTCGCCCGGCCGATGGCTGCCGAACAAGTGATGAGCTGGCGCCTGCAGCGCCAGTTGCAGGCGCTCGGCGTCAGCTGAGGAAGGAGCTCAGGCGCTCGCTTGCAGCGGCGCCAGCGCCGCGCTGCGAAACTCGCCCTGATGCTGGCTGGCCAGCAGCTTGATGGTCGCCGCACAGGCCCGGCTGACCGGCAGGCGATGGTTGGTGCCATGCACGCGGATGCTCGCGGCGTAGGTCTGCCAGCGGAAATTGCTGACCAGGGTGGTGCGCACCAGATGGCTGCGGTGAATCCGCGTGAAGGCCGTGCCGAACTCCTGCTCCAGGCTCTTCAGCGGCTCGTCCAGCAGCAACTGGCCGTCGCGGTGGAAGGCCGTGACGTACTTGTCGCCGGCGGAGAAATGACTGATGTCCTCCACCGCCACCTGGAACTGCATCTTGCCAATACGCGATATGAAATGACTTCTCATGGGGTGCTCCCTTGGGTGCCCCAAGCATCGCGGGTGGCCGTGATTTTGATGTGCAGGTCTTGTGAAAAATTCGTCATGCCAATGCGCGGAGGCACGAACGGCGCGGCCTGCGCGCGAAGTCGACCGAGCGTGACACGTGCGTGGCGGGATGAGCGGCCTTCCGCTTGAATAGCGCAATTGTTACGTATTTGTTAACAGACCTTTGCCTGGGGTCGGGTTCAAATCGACACCCGATCCGTCATCATGTCCGCTCTTCGCTGGGGAATAGAGCGAAGCCGCGGAAATAATCCGAAGAAAACCCATTCGATCGCTCGGCCATGACTATTACGCATGGCCGAATATTTGTTCCTGCCTACAAAAAAGCTGGCCATCACGCTTATCTCCGGCCGGCATTCCAAGACTCAAGGGGCATCGCCATGAAGCATCTCAAACGCAGCCTGCTCGTTCTCGCTGTTTCCTCCGCCGCCATGCAACTGGCCAGCGCCGAACCTTTCGTCAGCGACCAGGCCGACGCCAAGGGCTTCCTCGAAGACAGCCACCTGGACCTGCTGCTGCGCAACTTCTACTACAACCATGACGGCAAGAACCACGGCGGCGACCAGCGCGACTGGACCCAGGGCTTCTTCGCCACCTACACCTCCGGCTTCACCCAGGGCACCGTCGGCTTCGGCGTCGACGCGTACGGTTACCTGGGCGTGAAGCTCGACGGTGGCAGCGGCACCGCCGGCACCGGCAACCTGCCGGTGGACCGCCATGGCAACCCCGAGGACGACTACGGCAAGGCCGGTGGCGCGCTCAAGGTGCGCATCTCCAAGACCGAGCTGAAATTCGGCGACATGCAGCCCGTGGCCCCGGTGTTCGCCGCCGGCGGCACCCGCATGATGCCGCAGACCGCCAAGGGCTTCGCGCTGATGAGCAGCGAGCTGGAAGGCCTGGACCTGGAAGCCGGCCACTACACCGCCGGCACCGGCCCGGTGACCACCAGCCACACCGGCGGCCTGTGGGCCACCTACGCCAACGTCGAGGCCGACAGCGCCGACTTCGTCGGCGGCCGCTACGCCGTCACCCCGGACCTCAGCGTGTCGCTGTACGGCGCCGAGCTGGAAGACATCTGGCGCCAGTACTACGGCAACGTGAACTACACCCTGGCCCTGGGCGGCCAGCAGTCGCTGGGCTTCGACTTCAACATCTACCGCACCAACGACTACGGCCAGGCCAAGGCCGGTCGCATCGACAACACCGCCTGGTCGTTCGCCACCGCCTACTCCTTCCTGCAGGCGCACACCGTCACCCTGGCCTTCCAGAAAGTGCAGGGCGACACCCCGTTCGACTACATCGGCTTCGGCGACAACGGCGCGGGCGGCGCGGGTGACTCGATCTTCCTCGCCAACTCGGTGCAGTACTCCGACTTCAACGGCCCGGGCGAGCGCTCCTGGCAGGTTCGCTACGACCTGGCGATGGACACCTACGGCGTACCGGGCCTGAGCTTCATGACCCGCTACATCAACGGCAGCAACATCGACGGCGAGCACATGGCCGCCGACAGCCCCTACCGCAACTACGCCGACACCGGCTACGGCAAGGACGGCAGCCACCACGAAACCAACTTCGAGGCCAAGTACGTGGTCCAGTCCGGCCCGGCCAAGGACCTGTCCCTGCGCCTGCGCCAGGCCTTCCACCGCGCCAACGCCGACCAGGCCGAAGGCGACAACAACGAACTGCGCCTGATCATCGACTACCCGCTGTCGATCCTCTGACGGCAAACGGAACCTCGGGAACTTCGCCGCCGGTTAACGGCGAATTCCCGAAAGTTCCCAGCGGATTGTTGCATTGAGGCAGAAGGTGTATCCCCGCCCAGGGGATTTATCCACCTACCGGCAACCGCTAAGGTAACCAGCATCGCATTCGGGGGATTTCCCAGTGGCAATCCCCGAATCCTGGCTCCTGACGTTGATTTAATCGTGATTGCTCAATTCAACGTCCTTCAAGCCGCTCCGCCTGGAGCGGCTTTTTTTATGCCCAGGAAAAAGCCCCGACGGGGCGGGGACTTCAGGGGAAGGCGCAGTGCTTACTGAATCAGAGTGAGGTCGATGCCTTCGGGCTTCAGCTTGAGCAGCAGTACGTCGTAGTAGAACGCCAGTGCGCCAAAGCCGACACAAAATGCCAGCGTGGTAAGCGTCATGCCAACCATACCTTCGCGACTGAAGACGCCGAACAGACCGAAGAGGAAGCCGAACAGGAACAACCCTGACAACAGCTTGCAGATCAGCAGGACAAGGCCTCGGAAGGTATAGAGCAGGTGGAACAGAACGGTCTTGATGACGCGCATGGCGACCTCCGTGTCGTGGATGAAAGCTGTGCCAAGTCGGGCGGCTGAATGAACGGGATTATGCCCAGTCGCGGGTAAACGCCAGGTCACCCGGCGGCGCACCGTTCTGTGGGAAACCTCCCGAATATTCCAGTTGCAATGGGGCGTCCCGCCTTCCTTCATTCTGATATCCGGGTTTCGATACAGCGGCTTGCCCGCTGATTCGCGCAGGACGCTGAGAACAGTCTGCTAGTAGGAGAGGCACGGATCGCCCATCCTGACGCCGCTAATGAAACTCCCATGCTTCTGCGTGGGCGCTATCGGTTCGCCGCAACTGGGAGGGATTTATCGATGGCCAAGAGGTTTACCGACCTGCGGGCGAAAATGCCGTGAGAGGCCCAGGCCCGTATCGAAGCCAAGGCCCAGGCCCTGCTGGCCGAATTGCAACTGCACGAACTCCGCCCGGCGCGAGGGCTCTCGCAGAAGGACCTCTCCGAAAGGCTGCACGTGCAACAGCCCTCCATCGCCAAGAAGTAGCGGCGCGCGGACATGTACATATCCACCCTGCGCAGTCATATCGAGGCCATGGCGGTCAGCCCGAAGTCACCGCCCGTTTTCCGGAAAGGGCAGTGAAGGTCAGCAATTTTGCGGATCTAGATGAGGCGGTGGTCTGAAGTAGAGCTACCTGCTGTGCTCGGGACTGCTCTGCCCAATCTCCGGCATCACCTCTCCCGTACTCAACCACCAGCGGTATTGCGGATAGAGCTTGCCGAGGATTTCGATTTCGTCGGCGCCTACCCGCGCTTTTCCGCGCTTGATGCTTACCCAGCGGTTGTAGTCCGTGTCGCCGGCTCGGGTGAGCTCGGTCAGGCTGCTCTGGCCAATCAGTAGAAGCGCTCGCTCGGTGATGCTCATTCAATCGTACGGGTGGTGTGGATGAGTTTACTTAAGCGAGTTGTGGCCGGCTTAGGTGCCTTGTTGAGACGCGCCGATTTCAGGCTGTGTCTGCCCAACCTCCGGCGCCACCTGTCCACTCGCCAGCCAAAGCGCGTACTGCGGATACAAGCGCACCAGCGCTTCCACTTCCTGCGTGCTGATCCGGGTGCGCTTGTCGTAGCGAACCGTTCGCCAGCGCGTGCCGCTGATCTCGGTGCGTCTCACCAGTTCGTCCAGGCCTGTCTTGTCGACAAGCGCTCTCACTCTGTCGTCTATCGATTCCATGCGAAATAGTATTTTACATTTGTAATATACAAATACCCCTATGTCTTTCGTATATTACAAAAACGGGTGGGGTAAGCCTTCTGGGTTGAGGAGCCCGGCGCCGCTGAATCACGCCCGAATAGTGCAGCAAAACACCTTGGAGATGGAAGAAAGCCACCTTAGGAGGAAGTGCCATGAAACAACCGGACCTGAAACTCGACCTGTGCACTACCGAAGTCTTCGCGCGGATGTGCGCCTTGCCGGTGGGAACGGTAGATGAGTGGATCGAGGCTGGGGTGCTGCCCAGCAGGACGATTTCCGGCATTTGCCTGGTCGATCTGCGGACTTTCGTTGCCGCGCAGAGTGGCGGCGGGAAGGCGGATTCGGCGCGAGTGGATCGAACCAGGTGAGGGAGAGAAGGGGAGTTGCCTAACCTGCGGACACAAAAAAGGCACTTGCCTCGCGGCAAGTGCCTTTTCTGGATTTTGGTGGAGCCGGGGGGATTTGAACCCCCGTCCGCCAGCTCTCCGCTATTGGTTCTACATGCTTAGCCATCTCTACTGAGTTAACTCCGCGCCGCCCGAGTGGCAGGGTGCTTGGAGCGAGCTGTATGAGTTTTAGCCGTTACGCCTACAGCAAACTTGGCGGCGATCCTGTTCTATCTGACAGACCAAATCTTCGGGTTTACAGGCATCCCCTAGGGTCTGCTGGCGCCCTTAGGCGGCCAGAGCGTAGTTGTCGTCGTTGGCAACTATAAAGTTGTGGCAGCGGATTTACGAGAACTGTCACCTACTCGGCATGCCCCTCAAGTTTTGTTACCGGCGTCGAATCCTAATCGGCCCCAAGAACCTTTGGAGGTCCCGGCCAGTGTACGGCAAAGCCCCCTGCGAGTCCACCCGGGGGCCTTGCAAGTACCTGTCAGCTCAGGAGTTTCAGCACGGCCTCGGCCACCGCTTCGCTGGATGCGGGGTTCTGCCCGGTGATCAGCAGGCGGTCGACTTCCACGTGGCTCTGCCAGTTGTCGGCCTTGGCGTAGCGGCCGCCGTTGGCCTTGAGCTCGTTCTGTACCAGGAAGGGCACGACATGGGTCAGGCCCACCGCTTCTTCCTCGCTGTTGGAGAAGCCGGTGACGTGGCGCCCTTCCACCAGCGGGCGGCCGTCGGCGGCCTTGGCGTGGCGCAGCACGCCGGGGGCGTGGCAGACCGCCGAGACCGGCTTGCCGGCGTTGGCGAAGGACTCGATGAGGGCGATGGAGTCCTTGTCCTCGGCCAGGTCCCACAGCGGGCCGTGGCCGCCGGGGTAGAAGATGGCGTCGTAGTCGGCTTCGCTGACCTCGCCGAGCCGTCGGGTGCTGGCCAGCGCGGCCTGGGCCGCCGGGTCCTGGCGGAAGCGCTCGGTGGCCGGCGTCTGTGCGTCGGGCTCGTCGCTCTTCGGGTCCAGCGGCGGCTGGCCGCCCTTGGGCGAGGCCAGCGTCAGCTCGGCGCCGGCGTCCTTGAACACGTAGTAGGGTGCAGCGAATTCCTCCAACCAGAATCCGGTTTTCTTGCCGGTGTCGCCCAGTTGGTCGTGGGAGGTGAGGACTACCAGGATCTTCATGGCCACTCCTTGCTTGTAGCGGTATGACGGCAGGCGCCGGCCGGGCGCCTGGCGGAACCGTCAGTTTAGGCGCTGCGCCGTGGCTTGCACGGCGCGGCGCTTCCGCTCAGCGGCTGAGGGTGATGGCGAGGTAGGCGACGTAGAGCGCGCCGTTGACCAGCAGCACCCAGGCGGCGATGCCGTCGCGGCGCGCGTTGAGGCGTATCCAGAGCGCCGCGCCCAGGGTCACCAGCACCCCGGTGAGCACTTCCACGCGCGGCTGCCAGGGCGTCAGCAGGATGCCGATGGCCGGCAGCAGGGTGCCCTGGAAGACCATGGCGCCGGTGATGTTGCCGAAGGCCAGGGTGTCCTTGCCGCGGCGCACCCAGAGGATGCTGTTGACCTTCTCCGGCAGCTCGGTGGCGATCGGGATGATCAGCAGCGACAGCAGCAGCGCGGAGACCCCGAGCAGGTTCGACAGGCCTTCCACGCCATGGATGAAGCCCTTGGCGCCGAGCACCAGCAGGGCCAGGCCCAGCAGCAGCTGCACGGCGATGGTCAGGGCGTTGGTCGGCAGGCCCAGGCGCGACAGCAGCATGGGGTTTTCCGCTTCGGTGCCGTGGCCGTCTTCCACCAGGTCGCGGGAGGCGCGGATGGTCAGGGTTATGTAGCCGATGTAGGTGAGCACCAGCAGCACGCTCAGGCCGATGCGGTAGCTGTGCAACTGCGAGGGTACGAACATCGCCACGGTGGCCAGGCAGAAGGCCAGGAGGAAGAAGTTCAGGTCGCGCAGCAGGCCGCTGCGCTCGGGCACCAGGCGCCCGCGCAGGCCGCGGCGGCCGATGACGAAGCAGGCCATCAGGCAGGCGGAGAGGGTGGAGAGCATCAGCGGTGCGCCGAGGATGGCGCCCACCCCGACTTCTTCGTTGACCGTGGCGTTGCTGGTGCCGGCGAGCAGCGCCAGCAGCGGCACCAGGGTTTCCGGCAGGGCGGTGCCGATGGCGGCGAACAGCGAGCCGGTGACGCCTTCGGAGATGCCCAGGCGCTCGCCGAAGTGTTCCAGGGCGTTGGTGAAGAGCTCGGCGGCGACCAGGATCAGCAGCAGCATGCCGAGCAGTTCGAGGACGAAGGTCAGCATGTGGCGCGCTCCCCGGTGACGGAGGGCGAGGGGCGATGGAGGCGGTGCATCACGGTGGAACTCCCGGCCGGTGTAGTACCCATGACCATGCGCCTCCCCGGCCGTTGCGGAGGTTGCATGGTCAAAGGTCTTGCCAGGCTTGCGCTGATCACACCATGGCCTGCGGGCCAAGGATGTTGGCGTGATCCCCTCCGGCTCTGCCGGGGCGGGCGGCTACTCCCCAATGACGCCGGGCATTCTAGCGGAATGCCCGGATGGCTCAAGGGGTTGTTTCACCATGTGTCGATAAGCGGGCGTTTCTTGCCGCTGCGTTTTTCCGGGCGCGGCGTCGAGGCCAGGCCGCGCAGCAGCCAGCGGCGCGTCTCGGCCGGGTCGATGACGTCGTCGATCTCGAGGAAGCTGGCCATGTTCAGGCCTTTGCCGTGGCGGTAGGCGGCGGCGACCATCTTGTCGAACAGCTTCTGCTGCTCCGCCGGGTCTTCCACGGCCGCCAGCTCCTTGGCGTAGCCCAGGCGCACCGCGCCCTCCAGGCCCATGGCGCCGAACTCGCCGCTGGGCCAGGCGATGCTGAACAGCGAGGCGTGGAAGCCACCGGCGGCCATGGCCATGGCGCCCAGGCCGTAGCCCTTGCGCAGGACCACGGTGAAGAAGGGCACGCTGAGGCTGGCGGCGGTGACGAACATGCGCGAGACGTGGCGCACCGTACCCTGTTTCTCCGCCTCCGGGCCGACCATGAAGCCGGGGGTGTCGCACAGCGAGAGCATCGGCAGGTCGAAGGCGTCGCACAGCTGCATGAAGCGCGCGGCCTTGTCGCCGGCCACGGCGTCGATGGCGCCGCCCAGGTGCGTGGGGTTGTTGGCGATCAGGCCGAAGGGCTTGCCCTCGATGCGCACCAGCGCGGTGATCATGCCCGGGGCGAACTGCCGGCGCAGTTCCAGCACCGAGCCGGCGTCGGCCAGGGTGGCGATGACCTGGCGCATGTCGTAGGCGCGCAGGCGGTTTTCCGGTACGGCGTGGCGCAGGTGGCGCTGGTCGGCGCACTGCCAGTCGCGCACGTCGCCCTGGAAGTAGGAGAGGTACTGGCGGGCGACGCGGGTGGCTTCGGCTTCGTCTTCCACCAGCACGTCGATCACGCCGTTGGGGGCCTGCACGTGGCTCGGCCCGACGTCCTCGGCGGCGTAGCGGCCCAGGCCGCCGCCCTCGATCATCGCTGGGCCGGCCATGCCGATGCTGCTGTCGCGGGTGGCGATGATGACGTCGCAGCAGCCGAGCAGCGCGGCGTTGCCGGCGAAGCAGCGGCCGGCGGCCACGCCCACCAGCGGCACCAGCCCGGAGAGTCTGGCCATGCCCATGAAGGTGGCGCAGTCCAGCCCGGCCACGCCCAGGTAGTCGCTGTCGCCCGGCCGCCCGCCACCGCCTTCGGCGTAGAGCACCAGGGGGATGCGCCACTGCTCGGCGAGCTGCAGCATGCGGTCGCTCTTCTTGTGGTTCATCACGCCCTGGGTGCCAGCGAACACCGTGTAGTCGTAGGCGATGGCCAGGCAGCGCGCGGCCTCGTCGCCGAACTGCGCGGCGTTGACGCTGCCCAGGCCGGTGACCAGGCCGTCGGCCGGACTGATCGCCTGGAGTTCTTCCAGGCTGCGCCGGCGCCGTTGCGCGGCGATGGCCAGGGCGCCGTATTCGATGAAGCTGCCGGGGTCGAGCAGGTCGTCGAGGTTTTCCCGCGCGCTGCGCTTGCCGGCGGCATGGCGCTTGGCGATGGCTTCCGGGCGCCGCGCGTCGAGGCCGATGGCGTGGCGTTCGATGACTTCGGCGAGGTCGGCGCGCAGGTACTCCAGGTCCAGCTCGCTGGCGCTGTCCTGTTCCTGCCTGGCGACGTCCGCCGGCTCGATGAACAGCAGCGCGGCGCCCGGGTCGAGGCTGTCGCCGGGGGCGGCGGCAAGGCTGTGGACGATGCCGCTGGCTTCGGCCTTGATCTCGATTTCCATCTTCATCGCTTCGACGATGGCGATCACCTGGCCGCTGGCCACGGCGTCACCGGGCCCGGCCAGCAGGCTGACCAGCACGCCGGCGCTGGGTGCGCCGAGCGCCAGGCAACCGGCCGGCGCGGCCTGGCTGTGGGTTTCCTGCGCGCCGGCGGCGTCGCCCAGCCAGCGGTGCGGGTGGGCCTCGTCGGCCAGCAACTCCGCCGCGTGGGTTTCGATGAAGCGGGTGCCCACGCGGTTCTCCACCAGCTCCGGGCGGCGCAGCAGGTTGAGCAGGAGCGGGATATTGTTGGCCACGCCTTCCAGGCGGAATTCGCAGAGCGCCCGGTAGGCCTTGCGCAGGGCCTGTGGATAATCCGCCGCCTGGACGATCAGCTTGGCCAGCAGCGAGTCGTAGCCGGTGCTGGCGCGGTAGCCGGGGTAGCCGTAGCCGTCCACGCGCAGGCCGGGGCCGCTGGGCGGCTGGTAGGCCTGCAGCACGCCGCTGGCCGGCTGCGGGCTGCCGTCGGCGGCGAGGCTTTCCAGGTTGATCCGCAGTTGCACGGCGAAGCCGCGCGGGGCGGGAATCTCGGCCTGGCGCAGGTTCAGTTCGGCGAGGCTGGCGCCAGCGGCGATGCGCAGCTGGGCCTGGACCAGGTCGATGCCGGTGACCGCCTCGGTGACGGTGTGCTCTACCTGCAGGCGCGGGTTGGCTTCCATGAACAGGAAGTCGCCGCTGTCTTCGTCGAGGAGGAATTCGAAGGTGCCCAGGCCGCGATAGCGCACCGCTTCGGCCAGGCGCACGGCGGCTGTGGCGATGGCCCCGCGCAGGCGCGGGTGCAGGCCGGGGCTGGGGGCGATTTCCAGGAGCTTCTGGTTGCGCCGCTGCAGGCTGCAGTCGCGCTCCCACAGGTGGCTGACCTGGCCGCTGCCGTCGCCGATCACCTGCACTTCGATGTGCCGCGCGCGCTCGATCAGGCGCTCGACGTAGAGCGCGTCGTTGCCGAAGGCGGCGCGCGCCTCGGATTGGCAGCGGGCGTAGGCCTCGGCGATTTCCTCGCGCGAGCGCACCGCGCGCATGCCGCGCCCGCCGCCGCCGGCCAGGGCCTTGATCATCATCCCGGCGCCGGCCGGCAGCTGGGCGAAGAAGCGTTCGGCGTCCGCCAGGCTGGTGGCGCGGTTGGTGCCGGCGGCCAGGGCCACGCCGTGCTGGCTGGCCAGCTCGCGGGCGCGGGCCTTGTCGCCCAGTTGTTCCAGCACCTCGGCGTCGGGCCCGACGAAACGCAGCCCGGCCGCTTCGCAGCGGCGGGCGAACTCGGCGTTCTCGGAGAGGAAGCCATAGCCCGGGTGCACGGCGTCGCAGCCCTGGGCCAGCGCCACTTCGATCAGCTGGGCGATGTCCAGGTAGGCCGCCGCGCCGCGCCCGCGCAGGGCCACGGCCTGGTCGGCCTGGCGCGTGTGCAGCGAGGCGGCGTCGTCTTCGGCGTACACCGCCACGCTGCGCAGGCCGAGTTCGGCGGCGGCGCGGGCGATGCGGATGGCGATTTCGCCACGGTTGGCGATCAGCAGGGAGGCGATGGGCATGGGCGATTCCGCTTGTCGTTCTTCTGGCGGGGAAATCGCTCCATCTTAGGGATGAGGCGGGGGATCGATACGAAACCGGGTCTGGCGAATGACGGACACTTCGCCG
>NZ_JARJLT010000177.1 GCF_029335315.1 Pseudomonas citronellolis | reverse complement strand
TTTTTTGTTTCGCCAGCGGCGGTGTCGCTTGGCCTGCTGGACGGGGCGCTCCGGCGCGCGCGGATAACCCGTAGGGCGTATAACGCCTACGGCGTTATCCGCCGAATCGCGGACGAAGTCCGCTCCTACGGTTACAGGGAAGCACGGGCGTAGGAGCGGACTTTGTCCGCGATTGGATTCATCGGCCATGCCAGACATCCCGCTGGCACGAATGGCGGCGGATAACCGCGAACGGTTATACGCCCTACGTCTCTGGGTTACTCCCCTTCGGGCCAGCGCAAGCTCGCTCCTACGGGACGGGAGCGTCCGCTCAGGCCTCTTCCTTCAATTCCTTGAGGTGCTTGTACACCGTAGCGCGGCCCATGTTCAGCACGTTGGCCACGTAGTTCGCGGCGCTCTTGCCCTTGAACGCGCCCTCGGCGTGCAGCGCCAGGACCAGTTCGCGCTTGTGCTCGCGGGTGAGCAGGTTCAGGCCCAGCTGGCGTTGGCGCAGCCAGGCGTGGAGGAAGGTGTTGATGCGTTCCTGCCAGTCGTCGCGGAACAGCGCGTCGGGCTGCGGGATCAGCTTGTTCGGCGCCAGGAACAGGTCCAGCGCGGCCTTGGCCTGCTCGAACAGGCTGATGTTGAGGTTGATGCACAGCACCGCCATCGGCGTGCCCTCGGCGTCGCGCAGCACGGTGCTCACCGAGCGGATCTTCTGGCCGTCCCAGTTGAGCTTCTCGTAGGGGCCGATGTTGCGCTCCTCGGTGCCGTCTTCGAGCATGTCTTCCAGCGCCGCGTCGTCGCCGATCTCGCGCTTGGACAGGTTGTTGGCGATGTAGGCCACGCGCTGGCTGCCCAGGTCGTGGAGCACCACTTCGGCGTGGGGGAAGAACAGCGTGGCGATGGCGTCGGCTATCGCCTTGTAGTTGTCGAGCGGGTCGGCGGCGGGCATGGCTGGAATTCTCGCGGCGAAGGGCCGGGCGGGCGCAGGCGAGTGTGCCGCATGCGCCGCCCGGCTGTCACGGTTCAGGGCCGCAGGCGGGCCGGCGTCAGCATGGCCGCGTCGAGGCCGTGGCGGGTCAGCGCTTCGGGCAGCGCTTCGCCGCGCAGCAGCGCCGCGCTGGCCATGCCCATCGCCGCCGAGGTCTGGATACCGTAGCCGCCCTGGCCGGCCACCCAGTAGAAGCCCGGGGTCTGCGGGTCGTAGCCGGAGACCAGGTCGCCGTCGGCGAAGAACGAGCGCAGCCCGGCCCAGGTGTGGCTGGGGCGGCGGATGCTCAGGGTGGTGTGCTCCTCGATCTGGTAGATGCCCATGGCGATGTCCAGCTCTTCGGGCTGTACGTCGTGCGGGTCCACCGGGTCGGCGTTGGCCGGCGAGCCGAGCAGCATGCCGGCGTCGGGCTTGAAGTAGAAGGATTCGTCCAGGCTCACCAGCACCGGCCAGGCGTGGCTGTCGAGACCCTCCGTCGGGCTGAACAGGAAGGCCGCGCGGCGCTTGGGCTGCAGGCCCAGCGGGGTGACCCCGGCGAGCTCGGCGAGCTTGTCGCACCAGGCCCCGGCGGCGTTGACCAGCACCGGCGTGCGGTAGCTCTGCTGGCTGGTGCGTACTTCCCAGAGGCCGTCGATGCGCGCCACGGCGAGCACTTCGCAGTCGAACTGCACGCTGCCGCCGTGCTTGCGGATGCCGCGCAGGTAGCCCTGCAGCAGGGCGTCGGTGTCGATGTCGGCGGCGGTCGGGTCGAGCATGGCGCCGTGGACCTTCTCGCGGCGCAGCACCGGGACGATGGCGCAGGCCTCGTCGGCGTCCAGCAGGCGCATTTCCGGCACGCTGGCGCGGGCGCTGTCGAACTGGCGGCGCAGTTCTTCCGGGTCGCCCTCGAAGTCCACGGTCATCTCGCCGCGCGGGGTGAGGATCGGGTGCTCGGCGAAGCCCGCCGGCGGGGCGTCGAAGAAGGCCCGGCTGGCGGCCGTCAGGGCGCGCACCTGGGGCGTGCCGTAGGCCACGGTGTAGAGCGCCGCCGAGCGCCCGGTGGAGTGGTAGCCGGCGTGGGATTCGCGCTCCAGCACGGCGACCCGGCCG
>NZ_JARJLT010000176.1 GCF_029335315.1 Pseudomonas citronellolis | reverse complement strand
CGGCGGACGGCGCGTTCGACAAGTCTAGGAGATCGCCGACCGGCGGCGCCCGCTCTCAGCGTCCGAAGCGCCGGGTCTGCATCTCGCGCAGGCGGCTGAGGGTGCGGCGGAACGGGAATTCCAGGCCGCCCTGGCGGTACAGCGCCTCCAGCGGCACCTCGGCCTCCAGGTACAGCGGCACGCCACGGTCGTAGCATTCGTCGACCAGGGCGATGAAGCGCCGCACCGCGTCGTCGCCAGCGGCCAGGCTCGGCAGCTGGCGGTCGCCGGCAGCCACCCGCCGGGCGCCGTCCTCGGTGCCACGGGCGATCCGCGCGTCGCGCCGCTCACCGCCCAGCGCCGGCACCTCGCCGACCAGGATGGCCTGGAAGCGATCGCACAGGGCGATGAAGTCCGGCGCCGCCAGCGGCTGCTCGCAGAGGTCGGCGTAGCGGCTCCAGAGCACGCCGTTGCCCTGGCGCAGCAGGCCGACCCGGCGCGCGCCGAGGGCCAGCGGTTCGCCGTTGCCGCTGCCGGCCAGCGCCGCGAACACGTAGCCCAGGGCGCTCGGCAGGCCCTCGCGGCGCAGCCAGTAACGCTGCATCGGCTCGCCGGGATGCAGGCGGTGGTCCTGGCCGCCGTCCATCGCCACCACCTCCAGGTGACGCTCCATGGCGGCGATGGCCGGCAGGAAGCGTTCACGGTTGAAGCCGTCGGCGTACAGCTCGCGCGGCGGCTGGTTGGAGGTGGCGACCAGCACCACGCCGCGCTCGAACATGGCCTGCAGCAGGCCGCCGAGCAGCATGGCGTCGCCGATGTCGCTGACGAAGAACTCGTCGAAGCACAGCACCCGCACCTCCGTCGCCAGCTCGGCGGCCAGCGCCGCCAGCGGCTCGGGCGTGCCGGACAGCTGGAACAGGCGGCGGTGCACCCACTGCATGAAGTGGTGGAAATGCTGGCGCCGCGCCGGCAGCTCCAGGCTGTCGAGGAAGCGGTCGAGCAGCCAGGTCTTGCCGCGCCCGACCGGGCCCCACAGGTACAGGCCGCGCGGCCGTTCGCCACGGCGCAGGGCCTGCTGGCAATCGTCGAGCAGGCGCGCGGCGTGCAGCTGCGCGGCGTCCTCGGCGAAGCCTTTTTCGGCCAGCGCGTGGTGGTAGGCCTGCAATGGCGAAAGCGCGGGCATGGCGGCGTTCATTGCGCGGGCACGATCATGGACACCCGGCGGTTTTCCATGCGCCCGGTCGCCGTGTTGTTGTCCGCCACCGGCTGCTGCATGCCGCGCCCGATCACCTGCAGGCGTTCAGCGGGCATGCCGACCTCGATCAGCGCCTGCGCCACCGACTGCGCGCGACGCACCGAGAGCTGCTGGTTGTAGGCCGGCTCACCGTAGGAGTCGGTATGCCCTTCCAGGCGCATGCCGTCGATGCCGACCTGCAGCAGCGCGCGGCCGATGCGCTGGATGTCGGCGCGGCTGGCGGGGTTGATGCTGTCGAGGTTGTTGCCGAACAGCACCTTGCTCGACAGTCCCAGCTCCCAGCCTTCGTCGTTGAGGGCGAAGCCCTCCTGCTTCAGCGTCGCCACCTGCTCAGGCGTCAGGCCCTTGGGCGGCAGCGTCTGGCAGGCGGCCAGCAGGACGGTCAGGGTCAGGGCGCCGAGCGCTCGGCTCAGGCGCGGGAACGAGGGACTCACGGGCTTTCTCCTGGGGGGTGGATACGGGGGTGGACGGCGTCGGTCGTGCCAGGCTGCGGTGGCCGGGGCCGCTGCGCTTGGCCGCGTACATGGCGGCGTCGGCGCTGTGCAGCAGCTCGGTCGGCAGCCGGCCATGCTGCGGATACAGGGCGACGCCGACGCTCAGCGAGGTGTGCACCTCGCCGCCGTCGGGCAGGCCGATGGGCACCAGCATGCTGGCGAGGATTTCGTCGGCGATGCGCAGCGCCGTGTTGGCGTCCGGCAAGGGCGCCAGCAGCACGGCGAACTCGTCGCCGCCCAGGCGCGCCACCAGGTCGCTGTCGCGCAACAGGCCGCGCAGGCGCTCGGCGATGGCCACCAGCACGGCGTCGCCGGCGGCGTGGCCGAGGCGGTCGTTGATCTGCTTGAAGCGGTCGGAGTCGATGAACAGCACCGCCGCCCGCTCGCCGCGCGATGCCAGTTCACGCAGGGTACGGCTCAGGCGCCCCTCGAAGAAGGCGCGGTTGGGCAGCCGGGTCAGGCTGTCATGGCTGGCCTGGTGCGCCAGCGAGGCGTTTTCCCGCTCCAGGTGCCGTTGCCAGTTCTCCAGCTCGTCGAGCAGCGCGTTGAAGTCGCCGCCCAGTTCGTCCAGTTCGGCGATCCGCGCCGGCGGCACGCGCTGGGCGAACTGGCGGTCGCGGCGCACCGCGTGGGCCACCCGCGCCAGGCGGTCGAGCGGCGTGACGATGCGGCTGACCACGCGCCGCGACAGGTAGAAAACCCCCAGGGCGATCAGCAGCAGGCACACCAGCATGCCGCCCAGGCCGGCGAGCAGGAAGGTCAGCAGGCGCCCGCCGGTGCCTTTCAGGCGCACCTCGCCGATCACCTGGCCGTCGTGGACGATCGGCTGCACCGCCTCGTGGTTCAGCCACAAGGTGCCGATGAAATGCCGCAGCAGGCTCTTGCCGTGGGTGCGCTGCCAGCTCGCCAGCAGGTGCCCGTCGTTGTCGTGCACCGCACAGCTGCTGACTTCCTCGCTCGCGGCGATCAGATGCAGCGCCTCTTCGGCGGCCGCCTTGTCGTTGAACACCACTGCGGCCTCGGCCGTATAGGCCATGGAGCGGGCGATCAGTTGCAGGTTGTGCTCGGCGTAGGCGCGCAGGGTCAGCAGGCCGAGCACGCTCACCGCCAGGCCCACCAGGCACACCGAAACCATGGCCACGCCCAGGTGCGCGCGGTACAGCAGGCGGCCCAGGGATTTGCGCCGCGAGGCACGGCGTTCGCTCAGGTGCGGCAGGCTCATGGCTTGCCCCTCCGCCGTCCCAGGTTGAGCACGCTGGGGTGCACGCGCACTTCGCTGCGCGCCACCGAGTCGAGGTTGACCAGGAAGGATGGCCGGCGCTCGTCGAACACCAGGCAGAACATGCCGCCGAGGCTGCACTGCGGGTTCTCTTCGTCGATGGACAGTACCGGGTGACCGGCCAGGCGCTCGACCATGCGCTGGCGCTGCGCGGCGTCCAGCTCACCGAGATAGGCCACGTCGCACTGGCTGACCAGCTCCGGGTCGTCGAGCTCGCGCCGGCGTACCTCGATGCGCCGCCCGCTGGCCTGGCGCAGCTCGCCCTGGGCCAGCAGCGCGCCGGCGTAACGGGTCGGGCCGAGTACGCAGAGCGCCAGTTGCTCCGGCTCCCGGGGCCAGCGCACGTAGCTGAGGATGCTCAGCAGCATCTGCTCCACCGCCTGGTCGCGCTCGCCCGAGGCGGCTTCGTCGGCCAGGCACGACGCAGTCGCCAGCGCGCCGCTGAAGAGCGCCGCCAGGCAGTGCAGCAGGGTGAGGCGGCGAGTCGCCGGCGCGGTCAAAGGCAAGATGGCGGCTCCGGATGAAGCATCGACGGCTTGGAATGGGGGGCGCGACATAGTAACGATTTCGTCACAGTATTTCGCCGTACAGTTGACGGATAGCTGAATATTGATCTGTATCTGTCAAATAACCGGCGTCATTTCCACCCCAGCAAACGGCCCTTTCGCACATGGCGGATGTCGATTCCTGATTGGCAGGATTCGAATCACTCCATCGATTGTCGCTAGCGCCCCCGCGGCGGCCCAATAGCCCCGTACGGCAACCCGCCGCCCACCGCGCCACCCAGGAGGCCGCCATGACACTCGCCATCGACGGGGTGAAAGTCCCCGACAGCCAGCTCGCCCGCGAAATCACCGAAATGGTCCGCGACAACGCCACCCCGCTGCTCTTCCACCATTCCTCGCGGGTCTACTACTGGGGCGCGCTGAGCGGCGCCCGCCAGGGCCTGACGTACGACGCCGAGCTGCTCTACGCCGGCGCCATGTTCCACGACATGGGCCTGATGCCGCGCTACTGCAGCCAGTGCGAGCGCTTCGAGGTGGACGGCGCCGACTGCGCCGCCGAATTCCTGCGCGGCCACGGCATCGCCGAGCGCGACGTGGAAACCGTATGGACCGCCATCGCCCTGCACACCACGCCGGGCATCCCCCGGCACATGCGCGCGGAGATCGCCCTGGTCACCGCCGGGGTGGAGATGGACGTGCTGGGCATGCAGTACGAGGCCTTCCCCGCCGCGGTGCGCGACGCCGTGGTCGCCGCCCACCCGCGCGGCGATGCGTTCAAGCAGGCGATCATCGATACCTTCTACCAGGGCATCAAGGACAAGCCGCAGACCACCTTCGGCAACGTCAAGGCCGACGTCCTGGCGCTGAAGGACGCGCAGTTCGAACGCGGCAACTTCTGCGAGGTGATCCTCGGCTCGGCCTGGCCCAGCTGAGCCCCCGGGCAAGCCCCCCGGATGAACCGCCCGGCTCAGGCGCCGGCGGCCTCGGCCACCAGCGCCTGCAGCCAGTGCATGAACACCCGCGCGCGCTGCGGCTGGCGGCGGTGGGCGTAGAGCAGCTGGATCTCCAGGGGCGCCGGGCGCAGGACCGGCAGCACCTCCACCAGTTGTCCGGCGGCCAGGTATTCGGCCAGGCCGTGGCGTGGCGCCTGGATCAGCCCCAGGCCGCCCAGGCAGGCGCCTTCGTAGGCCTCGGCGTTGTTCACCGTGACGCTGCCGGGCATCGGCAGGTAGCGCGTCTCGCCGCCCTGGCGGTATTCGAAGCCGGCCGGACGCGTGCCCAGCACCGGCACGTAGTGCACCAGCCGGTGCCCGGCCAGGTCCTCGAGGCCGCGCGGCGTGCCGTGGCGGCGCAGGTACTCGGGGCTGGCGCAGTTGATCTGCGCGAAACCGCCCAGCGGCCGCGCCACCAGCGAGGCGTCGGCCGCACCGCCGACCCGCAGCACGCAGTCGAAGCCCTCGCGCACCAGGTCGACGCGGCGGTCGGTGCTGCTGATTTCCAGCTCCACGCCCGGATAGCGCGCGGTGAATTCGCCCAGGCGCGGCATCACCACCTTGCGCGCGACTATGGTCGGCATGTCCACCCGCAGGCGCCCGGCGAGCACCGCGCCGTCCTGGCGGAACAGCCCCTGCAGCTCGTCCATCTGCGCCAGCAGCTCCTTGCTACGCTCGTAGAACACCAGGCCGTCCTGGGTCGCGCTGACCTTGCGCGTGGTGCGCTGCAGCAGGCGCGTGCCGAGCAGCTCCTCCAGCGCCAGCACCTGTTCGGAGACCGTGGAGCGCGGCAGCCCCAGCTGCTCGCCGGCCTGGGTGAAGCTGGAAAGTTCGGTGACGCGCACGAAGGTGCGCAGCAGTTCGGGCTTCAACATCGACGTAGCCCCTCGGGCATTGTTCGGCCATACCGACCAGTATTTCCGATTTCGCCAGATTTATCAGCATGCAACCGGACAATAACCTTGTCCGCAATCCCACCCCGCACAGGAGCCACGCCATGTCCCGCAAGATCGCCCTCATCACCGGCGCCAGCCGCGGCCTCGGCCGCAACGCCGCCCTGCACCTGGCCGAAGCCGGCGTCGACATCATCGGCACCTACCGCAGCCAGGCCGACGAAGCGCGCATCGTCGCCGACGAGATCCGCGAGCACGGCGCGCGCGTGCTGATGCTGCCCCTGGACGTCGCCGACAGCGCCAGCTTCGCCGACTTCGCCCAGCGCGTCGGCGCTGGCCTCAAGGAGCAGTTCGGCCGCGAGCGCTTCGACTACCTGGTGAACAACGCCGGCATCGGCATCCACGCGAGCTTCGCCGAGACCACCGAGGAACAGTTCGACCAGTTGCTGAACATCCAGCTCAAGGGCCCGTTCTTCCTCACCCAGCGCCTGCTGCCGCTGCTCGCCGATGGCGGCCGCATCCTCAACGTGTCCACCGGGCTGACCCGCTTCGCCCTGCCCGGCTACGCCGCCTACGCGGCCATGAAGGGCGCCATGGAGGTGCTGACCAAATACCAGGCCAAGGAACTCGGCGCGCGCGGCATCTCGGTGAACATCCTCGCGCCCGGCGCCATCGAGACCGATTTCGGCGGCGGCCTGGTGCGCGACAACGCCGAGGTCAACCGGCAGATCGCCGGCAACACCGCGCTGGGCCGGGTCGGCCTGCCGGACGACATCGGCGGCGCGATCGTTTCGCTGCTGGCCGACAACAGCCGCTGGATCAACGGCCAGCGGGTGGAAGCCTCGGGCGGGATGTTCCTCTGACGCCCGGACGGCGGATGATCGCGGACGGAGTCCGCTCCTACGGTTCCAGGGTGCACGGTCCGTAGGAGCGGACTCCGTCCGCGATGGGTTCCCGGCCG
>NZ_JARJLT010000175.1 GCF_029335315.1 Pseudomonas citronellolis | reverse complement strand
CTGGCGTTGAACATGGTCTTGGCGTAGATCAGGCCGAGGCCGTAGGCGCCGCCGTGCTCGATGGAGGTCTTCACGGTGGCGTCGTAGGTTTCGCCACGGGCCCAGTCGCGTTGCAGTTCGAGCAGGTATTGCAGGGAGGTCATGGGCCGCGCGCCGAGCTGGATCATGCGCTGCAGGGCCATTTCGTGGGCTTCGGTGGAAACGTCGCCACAGGCGTCGGCGATCACGTAGACCTCGAAGCCCTGGTCGATGGCCGAGAGGGCCGGGCCGACGATGCACACCGAGGTCCAGAGGCCGGCGAGGACGATCTTCTGCTTGCCGTGCTGGTTCACTTCCACGGCGATGCGCGGGTCTTCCCAGGTGTTCATGCTGGTGCGGTCGATGACGTTGTAGTCGGGGAACACCGATTTGATCTCGGTGAAGATCGGGCCGGAGAAGCTCTTCTCGGCGACGGTGGTGAGGATGGTCGAGACGTTGAATTCCTTGGCGGCCTTGGCCACCAGGGCGGCGTTGTTGCGCAGGGTGACGGCGTCGATGGACTTGGTGGCGAAGGACATCTGCGACTGGTGGTCGATCATGATCAGGGTGTGATCGTTGGGGTTCAGCAGGGTCTTGCCGGGAACTGCCTTGGCGATTGCGCTCATGATGATCTTCCTTCTGCGGTGCGTGGGTGGGTTGGGTGCTGCTGTCGGTGTGGTCCGGGCGGTGGTCTGTGCGCCGAACCGTGGAGCCATCTTTGCCCATCGCCCGAAGGCGCGGAACAGACAGCTTTGCAGGGCCACTTTGCAATTCTGCAAGCCCCCTTCCAGGCCGCGCCGGCGCTGGGCTCCGCGCGGAGCCGAGGCAAGGTGAGGCGGCGGATAACCCTTCGGGTTATGCGCCCTACGAAAAGCGGAGCGCGCAGGATGGCGCCGAATTTCCAGCGCATTCGGGGGGAGGGTAGGCGCTCGCTCCTACAGAAGGCTGAAGCCCGACGGCTTCACAGTGCGCGGGCGATGAACTCGCGCAGCCACTGCTGCGCCGGGTCGCGGTGCGAGCGCTCGTGCCAGAGCATGGACATCTCGTAGCCCGGCACCTCCACCGGCGCCTCCACCACCCTCAGCCCGCTGTCGGGGCGGACCATGCGCGCCGGCAGCATGGCCACCAGGTCGGTGCTGGCGAGCACCGAGAGCACGAAGTGGAAGTGCGGCACCGAGAGCACCACCCGGCGCTCCGCGCCCAGCGCGGCCAGGGCCTTGTCTGTCACGCCGTGGAAGCCGCCGCCGTCGGGCGAGACCATCACCTGCTCCAGCTTGCAGAACTGCGCCAGGCTCGGCCGGCGCTTGAGCCTGGGGTGGTCGGCGCGGCCGACCAGCACGTAGCGCTCCTGGAACAGCGGGCGGCGGCGCAGGCCTTCGGGGGCGTCTTCGCTGGTGTGGAACAGCAGGTCGGCGTCGCCCTGTTCCAGTTGCCGGACCAGCCGCGACGGCGTCAGCGGCAGCAGCGCCAGGCGCGTGCCCGGCGCCGCCGCGCGCAGGCCGCCCAGGGCCGGCAGCAGCACGGTCGCCTCGCTGTAGTCGGTAACGATCAGCCGCCAGGTGTTGTGCGCCGCGCCGGGGTCGAAGGCCTCGCTCGGCGCCACCGCCCGCTCCAGCGCCGCCAGGGCCTGGCGCAGCGGTTCGCGCAGGGCCTCGGCGCGGGCGGTGGGGCGCATGCCGCGCGGGCCGGGCAGCAGCAGCGGGTCGCCGAAGATCTCGCGCAGCTTGGCCAGGTGCACGCTCACCGAGGGTTGCGAGAAGTGCAGGCGCTCGGCGGCGCGGGTGACGTTGTGCTCGGCCAGGAGCACGTCGAGGGTCACCAGCAGGTTCAGGTCAAGCGTCCTTAGATTAACCATGGCAATACCTGATGTATTGGATATTCATTTCTACTATAGCGTGGCACGCCCCATGCTCGGCTCACCCACTCACGGAGACCCGTCATGAACGTGCTCATCGTCTACGCCCACCCCGAACCGAAATCCCTCAATGGCTCGCTGCGCGACTTCGCCGTGCGCCGCTTGCAGGCCGCCGGCCACAGCGTGCAGGTTTCCGACCTCTACGCGATGAACTGGAAGGCCCCGCTGGACGCCGCCGACAGCCTGGACGGCGCCGCCGGCGAACGCTTCGAACCCTCCCAGGACTCGCGTCGGGCCTTTGCCGGCGGCCGGCAGAGCGCCGACATCGCCGCCGAGCAGGCCAAGCTGCGCTGGGCCGACGCGCTGATCCTGCAGTTCCCGCTGTGGTGGTTCTCCATGCCGGCGATCCTCAAGGGCTGGGTCGAGCGGGTGTACGCCTATGGTTTCGCCTACGGCGTCGGCGAGCACTCCGACACGCACTGGGGCGACCGCTACGGCGAAGGCAGCCTGGCCGGCAAGCGCGCCATGCTGATGGTCACCACCGGCGGCTGGGAGTCGCACTACAGCGCCCGTGGCATCAACGGCCCGATCGACGACCTGCTGTTCCCGATCCAGCACGGCATCCTCTATTACCCTGGCTTCGCGGTGCTGCCGCCGTACCTGGTGTACCGCACCAGCCGGGTCGACGCGGCGCGCTACGCCGCCATCGAGCGGGAGTACGGTGAACGCCTGGACAGCCTGTTCAGCGCCGAGCCCATCGCCTTCCGCCGGCAGAACGCCGGGGACTACGAGATTCCCGCGCTGACCCTGAAGGACGACCGCGCGCCGGGGCTGACCGGCTTCGCCGCGCACCTGGCCTAGCCGGCCTGGTGCAACAGCAATGCGCATAGCCCGAGCAGCGCGCCGCCGCCGGCCGCCGCGTAGGTGGCCAGCTGCACCCAGCGGCGCCGGGTCAGCAGGCAGATGGCGGCCAGCGAGATCGCCACCTGCACCAGCAGCGTGGCCTGGGCCCAGCGGTGGTGCTGGTGCAGCTGGGCCTCGCTGAGGGCCTCGTCCTCGGCCACCTTGCGTTCCAGCGCCTCGGCTTCGGCGCGGATCCGGGTTTTCTCCTGCTGGTACTTCTGCCGCTGCTGTTCGAAGTTGGCGGCCTTCTGCGGATCGCCGCTGGACAGCGCGGCGCCCAGCTCGGCGAGGTTCTGCTTTTCGCCCTTGGCCTGGTAGTAGCCCCAGCGGTTGGCCGCCTCGGTCTTGGCCACCGCCTCGGCGTTCTTGTAGTACAGCGCCTGGCTTTCGGCGGCGCCGCCCTGGTAGGCGAAGAGCGCGCCGAGGGTGGCGAGCAGGGCGGTGGCGACGGCCATGCTGCCGGTCAGGCGGTCGCGTCGCGGCTGCTGCGTGGCGTGCTCCACGGCGTGGTCGTGGAGGCCGTGGACTTCGTATTCGGTGGACATGCGCGAGGGCTCCGGGGTGGGGCGCCCCGAGCGGGGCGGCCTGATCGGCGCGGGAGCCTCTGGCACGCACCTTAAGCCGCGATTAAGGCGCCGGCGGCCGCCGCCGCTCCGGGAAATTTCGCCGAAGGCAGGGGCGCCGGCGCCGCCGAATCGCTATGCTCGACGCCATGAACAGCCCGCCGCCGCTCCGCCAACCCTGCCCGCCGGGCGCCTGCGATTGCGGGCGCGAGGCGCTGCTGGCCGACCCCCAGGGCGACATGCGCATCCTCCTGCTCACCCGCTTTGAGGAGCAGCGCCTGCTGCAACGCCTGGAACAGCTGGCCGACCTCGCCGACCTGGAGCGCCTGCAGGCGCGCATCTACGAGCAGCTCGGCCTGCGCCTGAGCATCGCCCCCGGCCTCAACGAAGTGCGCAGCATGCGCGGTTTCGACATCCAGCTGGCGGAGCATCCCGGCCTGTGCCGCAAGACCCGCCAGTCGATCCCCGCCGCCATTCGCCGGGGCCTGGAGCGCAACCCGGAAATCGCCTGGCGCCTGCTGGATTCGTTCGACCTGCTGGGCGGGCTCTGAGCCTGCCGCGAGGAGCGCAGCACCATGACCACGATCATTCTCACCCGCCACGGCCACGTGGACTGGATCGCCCCGGAGCGCTTCCGTGGCCGCGCCCAGCTGCCGCTTTCGGAGCTGGGCCGGCGCCAGGCGCAGGCGGTGGCCCGCAGCATCGCCCAGGGTTGGCGGCCGCAGGCGATCTACACCAGCCCGTTGGCGCGCTGCGTCGATACCGGCGCGGCCATCGCCGCCGCCACCGGCGCGCCGGCGCAGGCCCTGGAAGGGCTGGCCGACATCGACTACGGCCAGTGGCAGGGCCTGACCCATGACGAGGTGCGCGCGCGCTGGCCGGAGGAGCACCGTCTCTGGCTGGCGGCGCCGGACCTGGCGGCGATCCCCGCTGGCGAGAGCCTGGCCGAGGTGCTGGCGCGCGGCACCGCCGTGCTGCGCGAGGTGCTGCGGCGCCACGCCGGGCAGACGCTGGTGCTGGTCGGCCACGACAGCGTCAACCGCGTGCTGCTGTTGCAGATGCTCGGCCTGCCGCTGGCGCGCTACTGGCGCCTGAAGCAGGAGCCGTGCTGCCTCAACGAGATCGTCTTCGCGGACGACGCCTTCACCCTGCACCGCCTCAACGGCACCGAGCACCTGGCCGGCGCCTAGCGCGCTCAGGGCGCGCCGGCGTCGCGTTCGGCCTTGCGCTTGCCGACGGTGCCCATCTCCACCGGCGTCTTCACGTAGAACAGCGCGAGGTCCTCGGCCTCCAGGCGCTCGAACAGGCGCGCGCATTCGTCCTCGGACACCGCCAGGCAGACTTCCACCGGCTGGTCGGCCAGTTCGAAGAAGTGGTAGGAGTGCACCCGGCCGGCGTGGCCGTAGCCTTCCGAGCCCATGACCAGGGTGGCGCCCTTGAGCTTCATCGTGCGGGCCAGGTCCACCAGCCACTCGGTAACCAGCTTGCCGCCGTGGCGGCGACTCTGTTGGGTGAAGAATGTCACCAGATAACCTTGCATGGTTGCGCCTCCGTCAGCGTGCGCCGATCAATGAATAGGTTAGAACGCCCGCGGCGGTCGCCAGCAGCGAACCGGCGACGTGCACGGTGATCGCCCCCAGGGCCCAGGCGACGCGCCCTTCCTGCAGCAGCGCGAGGGTTTCGGCGGAGAAGGTCGAGAAGGTGGTCAGGCCGCCGCAGAAACCGGTGATCAGCAGCAACCGCCATTCCGGGCTGAGGCTGGGGTTGGCGGCGAACAGCGCGACGGCCAGGCCGACGACGTAGCCGCCGATCATGTTCGCTGCCCAGGTGCCGGGCGGGATGTTGGGGAACAGGGCGTTCAGCCGCAGGCCGAGGAACCAGCGCAGCAGGCAGCCGAACGAGCCGCCGAGGACGATCACGCTCATCGATTTCAGCATGCCG
>NZ_JARJLT010000174.1 GCF_029335315.1 Pseudomonas citronellolis | reverse complement strand
CCTACGGCGTTATCCGCCGTTGCCGTCAGCTTCGGCGCTCGGGTTGACGGCGTATAACCGCGAACGGTTATTCGTCCTACGTCACTGGGTTTCCGCGTTCGCGGGAATGGCGGGATGGAATGATGGTACCTGCCTTCCAGAACTGCTCAGGGCAGCTCTACTCCCTTTAGGGGGCGTAGCCGAGGGCAGGGGGGAGGGCTGGGGCGCTCCGGTTATAGGGATGCGTCTTTCATGACGGTCAGAGTTAACAGCCACTTCCCATCCTGGTTTCATCCATTTTCGATCGCCGTGACCGACGCTTGCCGCGCAGGCTCTATGACTCGGAACAGGAGGATCTCATGAAGAAGAAACGCGACATCTTTGCCGAGCTGCTGAAAGGTTTTGAAGAACTGGCCGACATGCGCGACAGCCGAGCCTCCGCTGCCAACCAGAAGCCCCCCAGCCCCGAGGTCGTGCCTCCGGCCAAGGACCAACCGGCCCCAAAGCGGTAACACCACCCCACCCACTCCGCGACAAAATGAGGCGGCCGGAAACATTTCGCACGGCTTTATGGTGCATTTTCTGAAGGTCGATATTTCGCTTCCAGGCTGTAGCCCCCGAATTCATTGAGGCCTTGGTTTTATGGCCCGATACCTGCTTTTAAAATGGGTTTTACTATTCGATCCTGGATCACCTAAAATCCACCGCGTCAAGACGCCGGAGCCCTGTCTCCGGTGCTTCTATAATTAGTTGTCGCATTGAAGAAATAACCGTCAGGGGGCTGCCGCTAGAATGCCGCTCACCCCTGGAAGGCGTGGTTTTCCACGAGAAACCCGCCACGGCAATGCGCGCAGACGACAAGAACCTTCACTTCTGCACGGCAGCCTGGGCCAACCCCTCTCTCCTGCCAATCGAAGCCCTACCCTCGAAGGAGTTACTGATGAAGAAGTTCGCACTTCTCGGCGCGCTGGCGCTCTCCGCTATCACCGCATTCGCCCACGCCGACGAGAAGCCGGTTCGCATCGGTATCGAGGCGGCCTACCCGCCGTTCTCCCTGAAGACTCCCGATGGCCAACTGGCCGGCTTCGACGTCGACATCGGCAACGCCCTGTGCGAAGAGATGAAGGTCAAGTGCGTATGGGTCGAGCAGGAGTTCGACGGCCTGATCCCTGCGCTGAAAGTGCGCAAGATCGACGCCATCCTCTCGTCGATGACCATCACCGACGAACGCAAGAAGTCCGTGGACTTCACCAACAAGTACTACAACACCCCGGCGCGCTACGTCATGAAGGAGGGTTCGGCCCTCAATGACCCGCTGACCGACCTCAAGGGCAAGAAGGTCGGCGTGCTGCGCGGCAGCACCGCGGACCGCTACGCCACCGGCGAGCTGACCCCGGCCGGCGTCGAAGTGGTGCGCTACAACTCCCAGCAGGAAGCCAACATGGACCTGGTGGCCGGCCGCGTGAACGCGGTGGTGGCCGACTCGGTCAACCTCGACGACGGCTTCCTCAAGACCGACGCCGGCAAGGGCTATGCCTTCGTCGGCCCGCAGCTGACCGACGAGAAATACTTCGGCGAAGGCGTGGGCATCGCCGTGCGCAAGGGCGACAGCGCCCTGGCCGGCAAGCTCAATGCCGCCATCGCGGCCATCCGCGCCAACGGCAAGTACAAGCAGGTCCAGGACAAGTACTTCAAGTTCGACGTCTACGGCTCGAACTGATACCTGACCCAGAAGTGGCGCAAACCCAGGCCGAGACCTGAAGTTTGTGCCACTTTTTTATTGGGCGGCGGGCGCTGGGCGACCGCGCCTGACGATCTGCGCTCGCCGCTGCGGCGGGCGGTTGCAATGAGGTGCTGACCATGTTCAACGGTTACGCGGCCACCATCGTCGATGGTGCCTGGCTGACCCTCCAGCTCGCCCTGCTGTCGATGGCCATGGCGGTGGTCCTCGGCCTGGTCGGCGCGGCGTTCCGCCTGTCGCCGATCAAGTGGCTGGCCTGGTGCGGCGATGCCTATTCCACGGTGATTCGCGGCGTACCCGACCTGGTGCTGATCCTGCTGATCTTCTACGGCGGCCAGGACCTGGTGAACCGCGTGGCGCCGCTGCTGGGCCACGAGGACTACATCGACCTCAACCCCTTCATCGTCGGCGTCGGCACCCTCGGCTTCATCTTCGGCGCCTACCTCTCGGAAACCTTCCGTGGCGCCTTCATGGCCATTCCCAAGGGCCAGGCCGAAGCCGGCTTCGCCTATGGCATGAGCCACCTGCAGGTGTTCTTCCGCGTGCAGGTGCCGCAGATGATCCGCCTGGCCATTCCCGGCTTCACCAACAACTGGCTGGTGCTGGTCAAGGCTACCGCGCTGATCTCGGTGGTGAGCCTGCAGGACATGATGTTCAAGGCCAAGCAGGCCGCGGACGCCACCCGCGAGCCTTTCACCTACTACCTGTTCGTCGCCGCCCTCTACCTGGTGGTGACCAGCGTCTCGCTGCTGTTGCTGCGCGTGCTCGAGCGCCGCTACTCGGTGGGCGTCAAGGTCGCGGATCTGTAAGGGGAGCCATGCGATGATCTTCGACTACAACGTCATCTGGGAAAACCTGCCGCTGTACTTCAGCGGCCTGCTGGTGACCCTCAAGCTGCTGCTGATCTCCCTGGCCATCGGCCTGCTGCTGGCGGTGCCGCTGGCGCTGATGCGGGTCTCCAAGCAGCCGGCGGTGAACCTGCCGGCCTGGCTGTTCACCTACGTGATCCGCGGCACGCCGATGCTCGTGCAGCTGTTCCTGATCTACTACGGCCTGGCCCAGTTCGACGCGGTGCGCAACAGCATCTTCTGGCCCTGGCTGTCCAACGCCAGCTTCTGCGCCTGCCTGGCCTTCGCCATCAACACCAGCGCCTACACCGCCGAAATCCTCGCCGGCAGCCTGCGCGCCACGCCCCACGGCGAGATCGAGGCGGCCAAGGCCATGGGCATGTCGCGCCTGAAGATGTACCGCCGCATCCTCCTGCCTTCGGCGCTGCGCCGCGCGCTGCCGCAGTACAGCAACGAAGTCATCATGATGCTGCAGACCACCAGCCTGGCGTCCATCGTCACCCTGGTCGACATCACCGGCGCCGCGCGCACCGTGAACTCGCAGTACTACCTGCCATTCGAGGCGTTCATCACCGCCGGGGTCTTCTACCTGATCCTGACGCTGATCCTCGTGCGCCTGTTCAAGGCCGCCGAGCGCCGCTGGCTGGCGTACCTGGCGCCGCGCAAGCACTGAGGCGGGGAGGGGAGCATGCAACGCATCGATCACCTGCTGCCCTGCGCCAGCCTCGGCAGCGAACGTCGCCTCAGCGTGTTCCGCTATGGCGCCGGCGCGCGCAAGGCCTACATCCAGGCCAGCCTGCACGCCGACGAACTGCCCGGCATGCGCACCGCCTGGGAGCTGAAGCAACGCCTCGCCGCGCTGGAGGCCGAAGGCCGCCTGCTGGGCGTGGTCGAGCTGGTGCCGGTGGCCAACCCCATCGGCCTCGGTCAATGGCTGCAGGCCAGTCACCTCGGGCGCTTCGACGGCAATTCCGGGCAGAACTTCAACCGCGGCTTCGTCGAACTGGCGTCGCTGGTCGCCCCGCGCGTCGACGGATTGCTGGGCGCCGACGCCCAGGCCAACGTCCGGCTGATCCGCCAGCAGATGCTCGACGCGCTGGACGAGCTGCCGGCGCCGACGTCCGAACTGCAAGGCATGCAGCGCCTGCTGTTGCGCCACGCCTGCGACGCCGACCTGGTGCTCGACCTGCACTGCGACTTCGAAGCCTGCATCCATCTCTACGCGCTGCCGCAGCACTGGCCGCAGTGGCGCTCCCTGGCCGCGCGGCTGAAGGCGGGCGTGGCGCTGCTGGCGGAAGATTCCGGCGGCAACTCGTTCGATGAATCCTGCTCGCTGCCCTGGCTGCGCCTGGCCCGCGCCTTCCCGCAGGCGTCCCTCCCGGCAGCCTGCATGGCCACCACGGTGGAGCTGGGCAGCATGGGCGACACCCGCGTGGAGCAGGCGCGCGACAACGCCGAGGCGATACTCGCGTTCCTCGCCGAGCAAGGCCTGATCGCCGGCGACTGGCTGGCGGCGCCGGGCGAATGCTGCGAAGGCCTGCCCTTCGAGGGCACCGAGTATCTCGCCGCGCCCCACGCCGGGGTGGTCAGCTTCCTGCGCCGGGCCGGTGAATGGGTGGAAAAGGGGGCGCCGCTGTTCGAGGTGGTCGACCCCCTGAACGACAAGGTCAGCACCGTGCGCGCCGGCACCGCCGGCGTGCTCTTCGCCCTGGAAAGGGGGCGCTACGCGCTGGCGGGACACTGGATGGCCAAGGTGGCCGGGCGTGAGCCGTTCCGTACGGGCCGGCTGATCAACGACTGAATTCGAGAATCACGACATGTACAAACTTGAAATCCAAGACCTGCACAAGCGCTACGGCACCCACGAAGTGCTCAAGGGCGTGTCCCTGGCGGCGAAAGCGGGCGACGTGATCAGCATCATCGGCTCCTCCGGCTCGGGCAAGAGCACCTTCCTGCGCTGCATCAACCTGCTGGAGCAGCCCCACGCCGGCAAGATCCTGCTCAACGGCGAGGAGCTGAAGCTGGTGGCGAACAAGGACGGCGCGCTCAAGGCCGCCGACACCCGTCAGCTGCAGCGCATGCGCTCGCGCCTGTCGATGGTGTTCCAGCACTTCAACCTGTGGTCGCACATGAGCGCCCTGGACAACGTCATCGAGGCCCCGGTGCACGTGCTCGGCGTGCCGCGCAAGGAAGCCCTGGAGAAGGCCGAGCACTACCTGGCCAAGGTCGGCGTGGCGCACCGCAAGGACGCCTATCCCGCGCACATGAGCGGCGGCGAGCAGCAGCGCGTGGCCATCGCCCGCGCCCTGGCCATGGAGCCTGAGGTGATGCTGTTCGACGAACCGACCTCGGCGCTCGATCCGGAGCTGGTCGGCGAGGTGCTCAAGGTCATGCAGGACCTGGCCCAGGAAGGCCGCACCATGGTGGTGGTGACCCACGAGATGGGCTTCGCCCGCGAGGTGTCTAACCAGCTGGTGTTCCTGCACAAGGGTCTGGTCGAGGAGCGCGGTTGCCCGAAAGAGGTGCTGGCCAACCCGCAATCGGACCGCCTCAAGCAGTTCCTCTCCGGCAGCTTGAAGTAAGCTGTATCCTCAGACGAAGTCGACAGAAGCTTCCGCATGACTGCCCAACGCATCGGTTTCCTGCTCTGGCCCCAGACCCGCGCGCTGACCCTGGCGCTCGCCGAAGAGGCCCTGCGGGTCGCCCGGCGCCTGCACCCCGAGGCGCTCTACGACCCGGTGTTCATGAACGCCGAGCAGCCCGTCGAGGGTGAAGGCTGGCGCCTGCCCGGGCAGCCCTGGCAGGGCGCGCTGGAGCAGTGCCAGCGGGTCTTCCTGGTGGCCGACGAGGCGCCGCAGCACGTCTCCGCGCCGCTGGCCGCCGCGCTCAAGCAACTGGCCCGTGGCGGCGCCAGTGTCGGCGCGCTGTCGGCGGGCATCTACCCGCTGGCCCAGCTCGGCCTGCTCGATGGCTACCGCGCTGCGGTGCACTGGCGCTGGCATGACGACTTCACCGAGCGCTTCCCCAAGGTCATCGCCACCAATCACCTGTTCGAGTGGGACCGCGACCGCCTCAGCGCCTGCGGCGGCATGGCGGTGCTCGACCTGCTGCTGGCGGTGCTGTCCCGCGACCATGGCGCGGAACTGGCCGGCGCGGTGTCCGAGGAACTGGTGGTCGAGCGCATCCGCGAGGGCAGCGAGCGCCAGCGCATCCCGCTGAAGAACCGCCTCGGCTCCAGCCACCCGAAGCTCACCCAGGCGGTGCTGCTGATGGAGGCGAACATCGAGGAGCCGCTGACCACCGACGAGATCGCCCAGCACGTTTGCGTCTCGCGCCGGCAGCTGGAACGCATCTTCAAGCAGTACCTGACCCGCGTGCCCAGCCAGTACTACCTGGAACTGCGCCTGAACCGCGCGCGGCAGATGCTCATGCAGACCAGCAAGTCGATCATCCAGATCGGCCTGTCCTGCGGCTTCTCCAGCGGCCCGCACTTCTCCAGCGCCTACCGCAACTTCTTCGGCGTGACCCCGCGCGAAGACCGCAACCAGCGTCGTGGGCAGGGGGCTGCCG
>NZ_JARJLT010000173.1 GCF_029335315.1 Pseudomonas citronellolis | reverse complement strand
GCGACATACCCGTAGGAGCGTGCCACGGGCCTCAGGCCGCCCTGCGATGGCGTATCAGGATTCCTTGCGCACCAGGCGCGACTTGCGCAGGCCGCCCTTGCAGTAGAAGGGGCCGGTGTCGCCGCGCAGGTGGTAGAGGGTGGCGAGGAACGCCGAGCTGGTACGCCCCACCGCCAGGCTGCGGAGCTTGTGGTAGGCCCATAACCAGTCGTCGGGAAGCGTCTTGCTCATGGAATCGTCCTTGATCCGGAGGCGGGGGGCTATCTGTCGCCCAAGGACCTTAGTGGCCGATCCCCGCTGGCGCAAGTCGAGCCGCTCTGCGGCAGCGGTTCGCCGCCCATCGGCAGTCGGCCCGCCGCGCGGCGGGCTTCAGGCGCGGACGGCGGCTTCCTCGACGTACTCCTTGAGCCAGCGCAGCACCTCCACCGCCTCCCAGCGGCTCGGGTCGAACATCGCGTAGGCCTGGCCCTGGTAGCCGACCACGTCCAGCGGGCGGTGGTAGCCGGCGCGTTGCAGCAGGGCCTCGATCTCGGCGAAGCAGGTGTTGAAGTGCGTGCGGGAGAACGGTGTCTTGCCCTCGGTGACCAGGCCTTCCAGCAGCAGCTCGGCGACCGCCTCGCTGACTTCCTCCACGCCCATGTGGTTCACGGTGTATTTCATCTGGCGGACGTCCACCATCGCTCATGCTCCTCTTTCGGTTCCCTGCCGGGGCACCCGCTACAGGGTGCCTTGCATCGATGACAGAAGGATAATCGAAAAATACTGTATGCATGAACAGTATTTTATGGCTACCATGGATTCGCTGGCTCACCGAATCCATGACCGCCGCGAAATCCGGGCTTTCCGACCACGCGGCGGCTACCCAGAAGAGGAATGCGTGATGAAGCAAGTCAAGCTGGTGCTGGTCCTCACCCTCCTGGCCCTGCTCGGCGGCTGCGCCGAGCCGCCGGCCGAAGGCCCCAAGGCCAATGGCGCCTTCCTGGTCATCGACGGCCACGAGGCCTGGGCGGTGCTGGTGGCCAACGGCAAGCGCATCGAAGAGCACGGTGTCGTGCGCGACGCCATCCGTCTGCCGCGTTCGCGCTCGGCGATCGCCGCCAGCTACGTCATCGACACGCCCAACTGCGGGCGCCTGCAGACGCTGCCCGAATCCACCGACGGGGCCGGCGGCGCCACCCGCCTGCTGAGCCTGGACGACGGCCCGCGCGATCTCTCCGCCTGCCGCATCCGCGACGATCTCAGCCGCGCCTGGACCGCGCTGGATTATTCAGGTTGACTTAAGTTTCTTCACACTTTTTTCACCTTTCAGGGGTATTGTGGAAGCATCGCTAACGGACTAGCGCCCCAGTAGAAAACCCGCCTCTGGCGGGTTTTTTATTGCCCGTAATTCCGCCTTCGCACGGCCCCGCGAACTCGCGGCGAGGAGCGCGGCGGGCTAAGGTTGCCGGGCCGGCTTCGATCTTTGGCCGACGCCTTATTTCTACGGACGAGGTGCAGCATGCTCGCCAGCCAGATGACCCGGGCACTGTGGCAGGCCCTGGAGGGAAACGCGGCCCCGCCCGCGCCGCTGTCATTCCAAGCCGAGGGCGGGTTGCCATCCACCTTCGCCGTCACCGACCTCGCCAGCGCTTCCATCGCCGCCGCCGGCTCGGCCACCGCCGCGCTGCTGATCCGCGCCGGGTTGCGGCCCGGCGCGCTGCAGGTGGACCGCCGCCTGGCGTCCTTCTGGTTCTCCTGGTCGCTGCGCCCGCAGGGCTGGACGCTGCCGCCGCTGTGGGGCGACATCGCCGGCGACTACGCCACCCGCGACGGCTGGATTCGCCTGCACACCAACGCCCCGCACCATCGCGCCGCGGTAGTGCGGGTGCTGGGCGCGCTGGCCAGCCGCGAGGAAACCGCCGCCCGGGTGGCTACCTGGAACAAGGCCGAGCTGGAGCACGCGGTGGTCGCCGCCGGTGGCTGCGCGGCGGAGATGCGCTCGCTGGACGAGTGGCGGGCGCACCCCCAGGGCCAGGCGCTGGCCGAGCAGGAACTGGTGTGGAGCCAGGAGCGCGCCATCGGCCCGGCGCCGGCCTGGACGCCGACGCTGGAGCGGCCCCTGGCCGGGGTGAAGGTGCTGGACCTGACCCGCGTGCTCGCCGGACCGGTGGCCAGCCGCTTCCTCGCCGGCCTCGGCGCCGAGGTGTTGCGCATCGACCCGCCGGGCTGGGACGAGCCCGGGGTGATTCCCGAAGTCTGCCTGGGCAAGCGCTGCGCGCGCCTGGACCTGAAGGACCCGCCCGGTCGCGAACGCTTCGCCGAGCTGCTGCGCCACGCCGACGTGCTGATCCACGGCTACCGCGCTGACGCCCTGGAGAACCTCGGCTTCGACGCCGAAGTGCTGCAGGACCTGGCGCCGGGGCTGATCGACGTGAGCCTGAACGCCTACGGCTGGAGCGGCCCCTGGCGCAACCGCCGGGGCTTCGACAGCCTGGTGCAGATGAGCACCGGCATCGCCGACGCCGGCATGCGCTGGCGCCAGGCCGACAAGCCGGTACCGCTGCCGGTGCAGGCGCTGGACCACGCCACCGGCTACCTGATGGCCGCCGCCGCGCTCTGCGGCCTGGGCCGGCGCCTGAGCAGCGGGCGCGGCAGCACCTGGCGACTGTCGCTGGCGCGCACGGCGCAGTTCCTGGTGGAGCAGGGAACCCAGGCGCAGGCCTTGCCGGAGCTGGCCGCCGAGACGCCGGCCGATCTCGACCCGGCTATCGAGGAAACCGCCTGGGGCCCGGCGCAGCGCCTGCATCCGCCGCTGTTGTTGCAGGGTTCGCCGTTGCAGTGGGGGCTGCCTGCGCCGGCTCTGGGTTCGTCGCCGCCGTACTGGCCCGGTGAGGTTCAGTCCGCCGGGCGGTAGACACGGGCGAAGCGTTCCGCCTGGGTCACGCCGTAGTCGCCGGGGGCGTATTGCATGACCCAGTCGCCGGCCTCGCCGTGCAGCATGTCGCCGGCCGCCGAGCGGGCGATGCGGAAGGGCTGCAGCATGCGCCGCGCCAGGACCACGTTGGGGCGGTTGCGGTAGGCGCCGGGCTGGCCGTGCGGCAGGCCGGGCTCGGCGGGCAGGTACTTGGCGTCGAAGCGCTCGCGCGACACCACCCAGCGCTCGCCGCCGGCGCCGCTCACCAGGGCGTCGCCCGGCTCGAAGCGGTTGGCGCCTTCCAGGCTCATCAGCGCGCCGGCCGCGCCGGCGAACTCCACCTGCACCGTCTCGTCCTTCACATAGCGGGCGGCCAGGGCGTCGTCGCGCAGGTCGAGGTTCTTCAGTTCGAGCATCGTGGCATCACCGGGGTAAGGGGATGCGCAGCATAGCGCGGCGCTTGTCGGCTTTTCGTCTTCTCATTCGGCCTGTACCGCCGCTTCGCCGCCGCGCCCCTGGCGCCAGGCGCGGAAGCTCGCCGCCAGGCGCGAGAACCACAGGTAGATCACCGGCGTGGTGTACAGCGTCAGCACCTGCGACACCAGCAGGCCGCCGACGATGGCGACGCCCAGCGGCTGGCGCAGCTCGGCGCCGGATCCGGTGCCCAGGGCCAGCGGCAGCGCGCCGAACAGCGCTGCCAGGGTGGTCATGAGGATCGGCCGGAAGCGCAGGGTGCTGCCTTCCAGGGTCGCGTCCAGCGGCGTCATGCCGCCGCGCTCGGCCACCAGCGCGAAGTCGATCATCATGATGGCGTTCTTCTTGACGATGCCGATCAGCAGGATGATGCCGATCATCCCCATCAGCGACAGGTCCTGGCCGCACAGCAGCAGCGCCAGCAGCGCGCCGAGGCCGGCCGAGGGCAGGGTGGAGAGGATCGACAGCGGCAGCAGCGGGCTCTCGTAGAGCACGCCAAGGACGATGTACACCGTCACCACCGCCGCCAGGATCAGCCACGGCTGGCTGCGCAACGAGTCCTGGAAGGCCTGAGCGGTGCCCTGGAAGGTGCCGCTGACGCTGTCCGGCAGGCCGGCCTGGACGGTCGCCTGCTGGATCGCGTTCACCGCGTCGCCCAGGGCGTAGCCGGGGGCCAGGTTGAACGACAGGGTGACCGCCGGGAACAGCCCCTGGTGGTTGATGGTGATCGGCGCCAGGTCCGGCTCCAGGCGGCCGAGCACGCTCAGCGGGACCAGCTCGCCGCTCAGGCTGGAGCGCGCGTAGAGGTGCTTGAGGCTTTCCGCCGACACCTGCCAGCGCGGGTCCAGCTCGAGGATCACGTGGTACTGGTCCAGCGCGGTGAACAGGGTCGCCACCTGGCGCTGGCCGAAGGCGTCGTAGAGCACGTCGTCGATGGCCTGCACGTTCACCCCCAGGCGCGCGGCGCTGTCGCGGTCGATGTGCAGGGTGCTGCGCGGCGCCGCCTGCTGCTGGTCGGTGGCCACGTCGCGTAGCTGCGGCAGGTGCCTGAGCTTGCCCAGCAGCACCCCGGCCCAGTGGTTCAGCTCGCCGCTGTCCGGGTCCTGCAGGGTGTACTGGAACTGGGTCTTGCTCGGCCGGCCGCCGATCTGCACGTCCTGGCGCACCTGCATGTACAGGCTGATGCCGGGCACCGCGGCGAGCTCGCGCTTGAGCCGCTCGACCACCTGCGCGGCGGTGCTGTCGCGCTGGTCGTAGGGTTTCAGGCCGATCTGCACGCGGCCCTGGCTGAGGGTCGGGTTGGGGCCGATCCAGTAGTAGACCGTGGCCACGTCAGGGTCGCGCTGGATCACCTCGCTGAGTTCGGCCATGCGTTCGCGCATGGCGGCGAAGGAGATGTCGGCGTTGGCCTCGGCGATGCCCTGGACCACCCCGGTGTCCTGCTGCGGGAAGAAGCCCTTGGGCACCTCGACGTACAGCCCGGCGGTGACCAGCAGGGTCAGCAGGGCCACCGCCAGGGTCAGCCGCTCATGCTTGAGCACGCGGGTCAGGCTGCGCCGGTAGCCGTCGAGCAGGGCGTCGAAGCGGCGTTCGCTCCATTGCAGGAAGCGGTTCTGCACGCCATGCCGGTCGTGGCGGATGAACCAGGCGCAGAGCATCGGCGTGACCGTCAGCGACACCACCCCGGAGACCACCACCGCCACGCTCACGGTGACCGCGAACTCGCGCAGCAGGCGGCCGACGACCCCGCCCATGAACAGGATGGGAATGAACACCGCGACCAGCGAGACGGTCATCGAGACGATGGTGAAGGCCACCTCGGCGGTGCCCTCGATGGCCGCCTGCAATGGCGGCTTGTGCATCTCCAGGTGGCGGATGATGTTCTCCATCACCACGATGGCGTCGTCCACCACGAAGCCGACGGCGATGCTCAGGGCCATGATCGACAGGTTGTCGAGGCTGTAGCCGAGCACGTACATGACGGCGAAGGTGGCGACCAGCGACAGCGGGATGGTCAGCGCCGGGATGAAGGTGGCGCTGGCGTTGCGCAGGAACACGAAGACCACCGCCACCACCAGGGCGACGGACAGCAGCAGGTTGAACTGCACTTCGTCGATGGAGGCGTTGATGGTCTGGGTGCGGTCGCCCACCAGGTCGACCTTGACGTCGCGCGGCAGCTGCACCAGCAGGGCGGGCAGGCGGTCCTTGATCGCCTGGGTCACCGCCAGCACGTTGTAGCCGGGCTGCTTGTGGATGTCGACGATCACCGTCGGCCGGCCCTGCAGGCCGGCGGCCTGGCGCACGTCCTCGGCGCCGTCGATCACCGTGCCCAGGTCGTTCAGGCGGATCGGCACGCCGTCGCGGTAGGCCACCACCAGCGAGCCGTACTGCGCGGCGCGGGTGAGCTGGTCGGTGGTGTCCAGGGTCACCGCGCGCTCGGCGCCGTCGAGGTTGCCCTTGGGCGCGTCGATGGTGGCGTTGCCGAGCATGGTGCGCACATCGTCCAGGGTCAGGCCGCGCGCGGCCAGGGCGTCCGGGTCGACGCGCACGCGCACCGCCGGGCGCTGCTCGCCGTGGAAGTCCACCAGGCCGACGCCGGGAATCTGCGACAGCTGCTGGCCGAGGTAGTCGTCGGCGTAGTGGTCCAGCTCCGGCAGGGTGCGGGTCGGCGAGGTCACCGCGAGGGACAGGAAGGTGAAGTCCGCCGGGTTGACCTTGTGGAAGGTCGGCGGCGCCGGCAGGTTCTTCGGCAGGTTGCCGCCGGCGGCGCTGATCGCCGTCTGCACGTCCTGGGCGGCGCCGTCGATGTTGCGTTCCAGGTCGAACTGCAGGGTGATCTGGGTCAGCCCCAGGGAGCTGGCCGAGGTCATCTGGGTGACTCCGGGCACGCTGGCGAAGGCCCGTTCGAGTGGCGTGGCCACCGACGAGGCCATGGTGTCGGCGCTGGCGCCGGGCAGGGTGGCCTGGACCTGGATGGTCGGCATGTCCACCTGCGGCAGCGAGGCCACCGGCAGCATGAAGTAGGCGGCGCCGCCGAGCAGCAGCACGCCCAGGGCCAGCAGGGTGGTGGCGACCCGGCGGCGGATGAAGGGTTCGGAGAGGGTCATGGCCGCTGCTCCGCGCTGGCGGTCTGCCGCGGGTCGGCCAGGGCCGAGACCTTCAGCCCCGGCGCCAGGCGGTACTGGCCGCTGGCGACCACGGTTTCGCCCGGCGCCAGGCCCTGGTGGATCCATTGCAGGCCGTCGACCACGGCGCCGGCCTTGACCTCGCGCACCTGGGCCTGCTGGTCGCGCCCGACCACGTACACGAAGCTGCCCTGCGGGCCTTGCTGCACGGCACCGGACGGCACCACGGTGGCGGCCTTCTCGGTGCGCAGCAGCAGGCGCGCGCTGAGCAGTTCGCCGGGCCAGAGCTTGCCGTCGGCGTTGTCGAAGTCGGCCTTGAAGAGAATCTGCCCGTTGCCGCTGGAGACCTGGCTGTCGATGAAGCTCAGGCGGCCGCTGGCGATGTGCTGGCGGCCGTCGCGGCTCAACGCCTCGACCTGCAGCGGCTGCCCGGCGTTGGCCTGGAGCACCTCGGCGAGGTCTTCCTGGGGCAGGCTGAAGGCCAGGGAGATCGGCGCCATCTGGGTGAGGGTCAGCAGGCCGCCGGTGTCGCTGGCGTGGACGATGCTGCCGGCGTCCACCAGGCGTTGCCCGGTGCGCCCGGCGAAGGGCGCGGCGATGCGCGTGTAGCCCAGTTGCAGTTGGGCGGTGTCGAGCGCCGCCTGGTCGGCCTGGAGGGTCGCCTGCAGGGTGGCGACCTGGCCGCGCAGGGTGTCGACGTCCTGGCTGGGACCTGCGTGGGCGGCGGCCAGCTTGGCGGCGCGGTCGAGGTTGACCCTGGCCACCGTCAGCTGCGCCTCGTCGCGCGCCTTGTTGGCCTTGGCCTGGAGCACCTGGGCGGCGTAGGGGCGCGGGTCGATCTCGGCGAGCAGCTGGCCGGCCTTGACCATCTGCCCCTCCTGGAAGTGCAGCTGCTGCAGTTCGCCGTCCACCCGCACCTTGATGTTCACTGTGTTCAGCGCCTGCACCGTGCCGATGGTCTGCAACCAGATCGGCAGGTCGCGCTGGTCGGCCACCGCCAGGCTGACCGGCACCGGCGCTTCGGCCGGTTTGGCCGGGGCGCTGGCGACGAAATGCCGCCAGGCGAAGACCGCCAGGGCCACGCCGAGGAAGAGGAGCGCCAGGCGCCAGTAGCGACGCTGGGAGGAAGCGGGGGACGGGCTCACGGTCGGGTCGCCTGTGCGGAAGGTTGATTGCTGGCCAGCTGGGCGCCGGCCTCCGGGGCCTGGAAGCCGCCGCCGAGGGCGCGGTTCAGGCCCACCGAGGCCTGCAGGCGTTGCAGGCGCACCTGCAGCAGGCCGTCCTCGGCCTGGTACAGGCTGCGCTGCGCGGTCAGCAGGGTGAGGAAGTCGGTGCTGCCCAGGCGGTAGCGCACCTGGGCCAGGTCGGCGGCCTTGCGCGCCGAGTCCACGGCGCCTTGGTCGATGCGCTGGGTCCGCGCCAGGCGGGCGTTGGCGCTGAGCTGGGTTTCCACGTCCTGCAGGGCCTGCAGGACGTTCTGCCGGTAGTCGGCGACCAGTTCGCGGGCGTGGGCGCGGTCGGCCTGCAACTGGCCTTCCAGCAGGCCGCCGTCGAACAGCGGCTGGCTGAGGCTGGCGAGCAGCTGCCAGAGCCCGCCGCCGGTCTTCACGTCGCCGCCGGCGAGGGCGCCCAGGGAGATGTTCGGCAGGAAGGCGGCGCGCGCCGCGCCGACGTCGAAGTTGGCGGAAATCAAGCGCGCCTCGGCGGCCTGGATGTCCGGGCGCTGGCCGAGCAGGCTGGCCGGCAGCCCGGCGCGTGCCTCGGGCAGTTGCACGCCGTCGAGGCCCTGGTGTTGCAGGGCGAAGCCTTCGGGGGCGGCGCCCACCAGCACCGCCAGCTGGTAGAGCGCGGCGTCGCGCTGCTGGGCGAGGACGCTGACGGTGGCCTGGAAGCCTTGCAATGCATTGCGCTGCTGTTCCACTTCGAGGTCGGAGGCGGAGCCCAGCCGCGACTGGGTCTGCACCAGTTGCAGGATGTTCTCGGCGTCGTTGGCGATGCGCTGGGCCACGGCCAGGCGTTCGTCCAGCGAGAGCACCTGGAAGTAGCTGTCGGCGATGTCGGCCTGCAGGCCGATGCGCGCGGTCTCCAGGTCGAAGGCGCTGGCCCGGGCCTGGGCGCCGGCGGAATCGGCGAGGGCGCGGTTGCGGCCCCAGAAGTCCACTTCGTAGCTGGCCTGGGCGTAGAGCTGGTGGGCGTTCTTGCTGCTGTCGTGGTCGTGGATGTAGCTGCCGCCCAGGCTCAGGTCGGGGTACAGCGCGGCGCCGGCGACGCGCGCGCTGGCGCGGGCCTGGTCGACCCGCGCGACCGCCGCCTGCAGGCTCAGGCTGTCGCTGTCGGCGCGCTGGATCAGCTGGTCCAGCTCGGCGCTGGCGTAGTCCCGCCACCACTGCGGCGAAACCCGCGCGACGGGCGTGGCGGCGTTGTCCCAGTGGCCGGCGACGGCCACCTCGGGACGCTGGTAGTGCGGCACCAGGGAGCAGGCGCCGAGCAGCGCCAGGGCGATGGCGGCGGCCAGCCGGGGCAGGGCGCCGGGAGTGGGTGAGGGCATGCGGGCTCGTCCTTCCGCGCCCCTCGCGGGGCGGCATTGACGAGAACGATACGCGCCACCAGCTACCGCCCGGTTCCTCCCAAGCTGAACAAAAATTTAGGTGGCGGCCTACGGGGCCCGGGTAGGTTATGCAAGGCACGAACCCGCCGGCTGGCGGGTTCGTCTCGGGCTCAGGCCTTGCGCCGCAGCAACGCGTCCAGGCTGCAGCGGCCGGAGCCGTTGAGCAGCAGCGGGACCAGCGCCACCAGGTAGATCAGCGGCAGCTTGTAGTTGCCGTAGCCGTTGTCGCTGATCGAATAGCCCATGGCCAGTTCGCTCAGGCTCGACCAGTGTGCCGGCCAGTGCACGGCGGCGATCGCCACCACGGTCAGCACCATCAGCACCAGGGAAGCGAAGCGAGTGCCCAGGCCGAGCAGCAGGAGCAGCGGGGCGATCAGTTCGGCCCACATCGACACCTGCCAGTCCAGGCCCGCCGGCAGCCGGTTGAACGGGAAGGGGAAGGCGTCGTGGATCTGCGCGAACCAGTTGTCGCCGTGCCACTTCTCCAGGCCGGATTCGAGGAATTCCCAGGCCAGGAACAGGCGCAGGGGGATATCGGCGCTCCAGGCGCCGAAGCGGTCGAGCGGGCGCAGGGTGCTGTCGAGGTGGGCGTGCATGGCTTTTCTCCTTGAGGGGCGGTCAGTGGCTGGCGCCGCGCAGGGCCGGGCGGTTGCTGCGGCGCAGGCGCAGGGCGAGCTTGGCGGTGAGCTTGAGGACGATGGCGCTGAAGATCAGCGCGAAGCCGAGGGCGTACCAGGGCCCCATCGGGATGCGCTTGAAGAACGACAGGCAGAAGATGCCGGCGATGACCCAGGTGCCGGTGCCGTGCAGCAGCTTCCAGGTGCGCGCGCCCAGGGCCTTCACGGCGGCGGGGAAGCTGGTCGCGGCCAGCAGCAGGATGAACAGGTAGCCGATCGAGCCGGGGATGTTCGCCGCCGCCGAGCGGCCGGCCCAGAAGGTCTCCGGGAACAGCTTCAGGTACGCGATGATCAGCACGCCGTGGACCAGGTGCGAGAAAGCGAAGGCCAGGCCGAGGAAGCGCCGCTCGCGCAGCAGCGCGCGGGTGCCGGCGCTGGGCGCCAGGCTGGCCAGGGACGAGGCGAGGAAGGTCGCCAGGAACAGCGCGAAGGAGGTTCGCGCGGTGGCGCGGATGGCGCTGCGCAAGGCCTCGACCAGCTGCGGCTGCGACAGCAGGCACAGCGCGGTGACGGCCAGGACGGCGATGGCGAGGGCGGCGAACAGGCGCCAGCCGTGCAGGCCGGCGGGGGTGGCGGTGGGGTTCATGGCATGCTCCGTGGCGGCCGCGCGAGGGGCGGGCTGCCGTCGCTGCGGGGTGGAGTCATGCTCGCAAGGCGGCTTGTCGCGGATGTGTCCCGGAGCAGGCCGCCGTGTATCTCAGTGTAGGAGCGCTCAGGCGCTCAGGCGCTCAGGCGCAGCGCCAGCTCCGCGCAGAGGCCGCCGCCTTCGCGGTTGCCCAGGGTCAGGCGGCCGCCCAGGGCCTGGCTCAGCTGGTGGGCGATGGCCAGCCCCAGGCCGGTGCCGCCGGTGTCGCGGTTGCGCGAGCTTTCCACGCGGTAGAAGGGCTTGAGCACCGCTTCCAGCTCGTCCTCGGCGATGCCGGGGCCGCGATCCAGTACACGCAGGTACAGAACGCCGTCGTCGCGCTGCACTTCCAGCTGCGCGGAGCCCGCGTATTTCAGCGCGTTGTCGAGCAGGTTGCCGAGCACCCGGCGCAGCGCGTGCGGGCGGGTTTCCAGTGCCACCCCGGCGCGGCCTTCGAGGCTGACCCGCTGGCCGGCGTCCTGGTAGTCCAGCACCAGGCTGTCGAGGAAGGCGTCGAGGTCGACGCGGTGCCGCGCCTCGCTGGCGCCGTCCATGCTGCGGGCGTAGGCCACGCCCTCGCGGACCAGGTGCTGCATTTCCTCCAGGTCGCTCCACAGGCGCTCGGTCTCCGGCGATTCGTCCATCTGCTCGACGCGCAGCTTCATCCGCGTGATCGGCGTCTGCAGGTCGTGGGAGATAGCCGCCAGCAGTTGCATGCGTTCCTTCAGGTAGTCGCCGATGCGCCCTTGCAGGGTGTTGAAGGCGCGCGCGGCGTAGGCCACCTCGCGCGGGCCGTGCTCGTCCAGCGGCGCGCTGGGGCTGTCCGGGTCGAGGTGGTCGACGGCGTGGGCCAGGCGCGTCAGCGGGCGGATCGCCGTGCGCACCGCCAGCCAGGTGCAGGCCAGCAGCACGGCGAGCTGCAGCACCAGCACCGTCGGTAGCCAGCGCGCCACCGTGACTCCGCGCGGGGTCACGTCGATGGTCAGCGGCATGCCGTCGGCCAGGCGCAGGTGCGCCTGGAAGTGCGCGGCCGGGCCGGGCAGGCTCTCGAAGCGCAGGGCGTAGCGCGGGCCGATGGCGTTCTCGATGGAGCTCGCGGCCATCGGCGCCCGGCTCATGTCCATCGGCTGGCCGGGCTCGCCGTCGTCCAGCCGGTAGCGGTAGTTGGGCCGCTCGACCAGCGGCAGCCACTGCCCGCGCTCGCCGGCCGGCAGGCGGTCGAGCAGGGCCACGGCGGTGCTCACGTCGGACTCCAGGTTGCCGAGCATCATGCTCCGCGCGCTGATGTAGCGCTCGTAGAACTGCGAGCTGAAGGACAGGCCGTAGGCCAGCACCAGCCCGGTGAGGAAGATCAGCGCCAGGCGCGCTGCCAGGGTGCGGGGCATGGCGGTCACTCGGCGGGTTCGATGAGCTGCACCGGCAGCGAGAAGACGTAGCCTTCGTTGCGCACGGTCTTGATGCACGCCGACTCGCGGGCGTCGTCGCGCAGGCGCTGGCGCAGACGGCTGACCAGCAGGTCGATGGAGCGGTCGAACACATCCGCCTCGCGGCCCTGGGTCAGGTTCAGCAACTGCTCGCGGCTGAGCACCCGTTGCGGGTGGTCGAGGAACACCCGCAGCAGGCGGTACTCGGCGCCGCTCAGGGCGACCAGGGTGCCCTCGGCGTCGAGCAGGTGGCGCGCGCTGGTGTCCAGGCGCCACTGGCCGAAGCCGATCAGCCGGCTGCTCTCGGTGATCGACAGGTTCGGCGGCAGCATGCGCGTGCGCCGCAGCACGGCGTTGATCCGCGCCAGCAGCTCGCGGGCGGAGAAGGGCTTGGTCAGGTAGTCGTCGGCGCCCATTTCCAGGCCGATGATGCGGTCGGTCTCGTCGTTGCGCGCGGTGAGCATCAGCACCGGCGTGGCCTTGTGCTTGCCCACGCGCAGCTCGCGGCACAGCTTCAGGCCGTCGTCGCCGGGCATCATGATGTCGAGCACGATCAGGTCGACCGCGTTGCCTTCGAGGAAGGCGCGCATCTGCCGGCCGTCCCCAGCCAGGCTCACGCGCAGGCCGTTCTTCTTCAGGTAGTTGCCGACCAGCTCGCGGATCTCGCGGTCGTCGTCGACGATCAGGACATGATCGACGTGATCCATGGTGACTCCTCGTGGGGTTCGCTTGTGGGACCAGTGTATAGGCCGGCGTCGCGCCTGCCTGCCGCCCTTTGTATTCCACTGTATCTGCGCCGTACGTGGATACCTGGGGCGGCATTGGCGGGGGGCGGCGGACACAGGCGGGATACCCGCGGCGAGTGAAATGGGCAGCAAGCGGAAGGCCAGCGGCCTCCGCGCCACGAACCCATCACCGAGGACACCGCCATGAAAACCCTGACTCTCGCCGCCGCCCTGTTCGCCTTCGCCGCGCCCCTGGCCAGCTTCGCCGCCAGCGCCCCGGAGCCGGTGCAGCAGTATCACTACGGCCAGCACCTGGATGTGAAGAAGGTCCTGGCCCTGCATGAAGACCCGGGCACCTGCCAGGTGGTGCAGGCGCGCATGGACTACCTGGATTCCGCCGGCCAGCCGCACAGCCTGGCCTACCAGAAGTTCTCCAGCGACTGCAACGAGGGCGGCTGATCCGCCCCGCGCCGGCCACGGACGGCCGCAGTGCCCAACCCCTTTCGAAGACGAGGTCGCCATGCTGCTCATCGCCTTTCTCGGCGGGGTGCTGACCCTGCTCAGCCCCTGCATCCTTCCCGTTTTGCCCCTGCTGTTGCAGCGCGCCGGCGGGCCGGCCTGGTCGCCGCTGCTGACCCTGGCCGGCCTGGCCAGCGGTTTCGCCGTGCTGGCGAGCCTGGCGGCGGTGTCCAGCGCGTGGGTGGTGGAGGCCAGCGAGGTCGGCCGCTACCTGGCCCTGGCGCTGCTCGGGCTGTCCGCCGTGGCGCTGCTGTCGAACCGCTTCGGCACCTGGATTTCGCGGCCCTGGGCCTGGCTCGGCGATCGCCTGCACGGCCAGGCGCGGGGCCTGCCGCCGGTGTTGTCGGCCTGGCTGCTGGGCTTCGCCGCCGGCCTGCTGTGGGCGCCGTGCGCCGGGCCGATCCTCGGGCTGATCCTCTCCGGCGCGATGCTCCAGGGGCCCAGCGCCTCCACCAGCCTGCTGCTGTTGGCCTACGGGCTGGGCAGCGCCGTGGCCCTGGGCGCCGCGCTGTTCCTCGGTCGCGGCCTGTACCAGCGCCTGCGCCCGTCGCTCGGCGCGCTGGAGTGGCTGCGGCGTGGGGCCGGGGCCCTGGCCCTGCTGGCGGTGGTGGTGATCGGCAGCGGCGCCAGCGCGCAGCTGGTCGGCTCGGGTTCCTCGCAGGCCCTGGCCGGCCTTGAACGCAAGGTGCTGAACGGCGTGCCCAGGCTGCTGAACAAGCTGATGCCCAGCGCCAGCGCGGCGGAACAGCTGGACGACCTGGGCGCCATGCCCAGCCTGGACGGCGCCGTGCAGTGGCTGAACAGCGCGCCGCTGGCCAGCGCCGACCTGCGCGGCAAGGTGGTGCTGGTGGACTTCTGGACTTACGACTGCATCAACTGCCAGCACACCCTGCCGTACGTGAACCAGTGGGCGAAGCGCTACGCCGACCAGGGCCTGGTGGTGATCGGCGTGCACACGCCGGAGTACCCCTTCGAGCGGGTGCCGGCGAACGTGCAGAAGGCCGTGGAGGCCCACGACATCCATTACCCGGTGGCGCTCGACAACCACTACCGGATCTGGAACGCCTTCGCCAACCAGTACTGGCCGGCGCACTACTTCATCGATGCGAAGGGGCGCGTGCGCTACCTGCACGTGGGCGAGGGCGACTACCAGGGGCAGGAGGCGGTGATTCGCCAACTGCTCAAGGAACGCGAGCAGCCGGCGGGCTGAATGCCAGCGGGGCGGTCACATGGACCGCCCCGCTTGGCTTTCGGCGCCTCAGTGCGGCGCGCGGCGGATGGTCTTGAGCAGGTCTTCCGGGCTGATCTGGCCGACCACCTGGCTTACCGCGCTGCCGGGCTGCGGCAGGTCGAGGATGTGGCCCTTCATCTTGCCGATCACGTGCATCTCGCAGGGCTTGCAGTCGAACTTCAGGGTCAGCACTTCGTCGCCGTGGATCAGCTGCATGGGCGCGACCTTGGTGCGCACGCCGGTGACGCCCTTGGCCTGTTTCGGGCACAGGTTGAAGGAGAAGCGCAGGCAGTGCTTGGTGATCATCACCGGCACCTCGCCGGCTTCCTCGTGGGCCTCGTAGGCCGCGTCGATCAGTTGCACGCCGTGGCGCTGGTAGAACTCGCGGGCCTTGTGGTTGTACACGTTGGCGAGGAACGACAGGTGCGACTCCGGGTACACCGGCGGCGGGTTGCTCTCGGCCTTGCGGCTGCCGCGCGGGTGGGCGGCGACGCGGGCGGCGGTCAGCGCCTCGATGGCCTCGCGGCGCAGGGCCTTGAGCTGCGAATTGGGGATGAAGCAGGCCTGCGGGGCGTCCAGCTCGACGCGCTCGGCGTGGTACTGGGTGGTGCCCAGCTGGCAGAGCAGGTCGTGCAGCTGCTCCAGCGCCTGCTCCGGCTTGTTGGCGGCGCCGAACGGGCCGTCCAGGGCGACGCTGGCGCTCACGCCTTCCTCGCTGGTGGCGGTCAGTTCCAGGCGCTCCTCGCGCAGGCGGGCGACCCAGTCGAGGCCGACGCGGCGCTCGGCGGAGGTCTTCTGCAGGGCCTGCTGCCAGTTGTGGTCGAGGTTGCGGCTCAGCGGGTGGTTGGGGCGCAGGCGGTACATGCCCTCGGGCATCTCGTTGGGCTCGACGCGGTAGCGGTAGCGCTTCTCGCCGTCTTCCTCGAATTCACCCTTGAGCTCGGCGATGTTGGCGCGGAAGCCCACCACTTCGCGCTTGACCAGCACGTTGAGGCCGTCGCCGTTGGACAGCGGCTGCTCGGTGACGGCGATCAGGTCGCGCTTGCCGACCTTTTCCACCACGCCCACCGGCAGGCCGGTGAAGGTCGGCGAGTCGAAGGCGCCGATGTCGATCTTGCGCTCGCTGACGAAGTAGTCGGTGCTGCCGCGGTGGAAGGTCTTGTCCGGGTCGGGCAGGAAGAAGTGGTCGGTGCGGCCGCTGGAGGCGCGGGCCAGGTCCGGGCGCTCGGCGAGGATGCCGTCCAGGCGCTGGCGGTAGTAGGCGGTGATGTTCTTCACATAGCCCATGTCCTTGTAGCGCCCCTCGATCTTGAAGGAGCGCACGCCGGCGTCGACCAGGGCGCTGAGGTTGGCGCTCTGGTTGTTGTCCTTCATCGACAGCAGGTGCTTCTCGAAGGCCACCACGCGGCCCTGGTCGTCCTTCAGGGTGTACGGCAGGCGGCAGGCCTGCGAGCAGTCGCCACGGTTGGCGCTGCGCCCGGTCTGTGCGTGGGAGATGTTGCACTGGCCGGAGAAGGCCACGCAGAGCGCGCCGTGGATGAAGAACTCGATGGCCGCGTCGGTTTCGTCGGCGATCGCGCGGATTTCCTGCAGGTTAAGCTCGCGGGCCAGCACCAGCTGGGAGAAGCCGGCCTGGTCGAGGAACTTGGCCCGGCCCAGGGTGCGGATGTCGGTCTGGGTGCTGGCGTGCAGCTCGATCGGCGGGATGTCCAGGTCGAGCACGCCCAGGTCCTGCACGATCAGCGCGTCGACGCCGGCGTCGTAGAGCTGGTGGATCAGCGCGCGGGCCGGTTCCAGCTCGTCGTCGTGGAGGATGGTGTTGATGGTGGTGAACACCCGCGCGTGGTAGCGGTGGGCGAATTCCACCAGCTGGGCGATGTCGCTCACCTCGTTGCAGGCGTTGTGCCGCGCGCCGAAGCTGGGGCCGCCGATGTACACGGCATCGGCTCCATGCAGGATGGCCTCGCGGGCGATGGCGGTATCGCGGGCGGGGCTGAGCAGTTCCAGATGGTTCTTCGGCAGGGACATGGTTTCTTTCTTCTTCATCAGGCGTGACACGGCAAGGCGCGCATTGTACCGGCGAAACGCCGGCGCGGCACCCGTGCGCTGCCCGATGGCGCCGCCCCCGGCGGGGAGCCGGGCGGCGCGCGGGCGATCAGGCCCTGGCGGCCAGCGCGGTGACTTCCACGCGCATGCCTTCCACCGCCAGCGCCGCCACGCCGACGGCGGCGCGCACCGGCCAGGGCTTGGCGAAGAAGCGCTGGTAGACCTCGTTGAAGGCGGCGCGGTCGGCCATGTCGGTGAGGTAGATGGTCAGGTGCAGCACGCGGTCCATGCCGCTGCCGGCACGCTCCAGGGCCAGCTGCAGGGCGCGCAGGGTGCACTCGCTCTGCTCGACGATGCCGCCCAGTTCCAGGCTGCCGTCTTCGCGGGTGGGAATCTGGGTGGACACCAGCAGGCCGCCGAAGCCGGCCACGTCGGAGGAGATCGACTCCGGATCGGCGTCGGGGAGGAAGGTGATGTCGTTGTTGGCCATGGGGCTCTCTCGCGGCGGGTGATACAGGGGGCGGCAGCTTACCCGCCGCGGCCCATGACGTCATCCGCGCGGGACCGCACAGCGGTGGGTGTAGGGCGAGTAACCCGAAGGGTTATCCGCCGCCAGGCCGGGTATTGGATGTGACGGCGGATAACCGCGAACGGTTATCCCCCTAGCGGTAGAACGCCGTAGGCGCCACGCAGAACTGGCGGCGAAGGCGCTCTGGCTGTCGCAGCCATGCTGCAGGGGCACCTGCAGCACCGGCAGGCTGCGCAGTTCGGCGAGGAGGAGGCGCATCAGGCGCTGAGCCTCAGCCGGCCCGCCAGTCGCCGCCGAGGGCCACCAGCAGCTGCGCGCTGGCCTGCAGGCGGCGGGTCTGCAGGGCCTGGCTGCGCAGCTCGGCCTGCAACGCGGCGGTCTGCGCGCTGATCACGTCGAGGTAGCTGACCGCGCCGTTGCGGTAGCTGTTCTCGGCCAGTGCGCTGGCCTGGGCGGCGGCGTGGGTGGCGGCGTCCTGGTCGACGGCTTCGCGCTGCAGGTCGCGCAGTTGCCCGAGCGGGTCCTGCACGTCGCGCAGGGCGCGGATCACGCTGGCCTTGTAGTGCGAGCTGGCCTCCCGGAACTCGGCCTTGGCGCCGCGCTCGGCGGCGTGCCG